>NZ_JBEPCJ010000019.1:0-127123 GCF_040299565.1 Spirillospora sp. NPDC000708 | reverse complement strand
GTGGACGAAGTCCATCGCGAAGCGACGCCGAAGGCGCCCTTGACTTTGGAGGGGCGGCCCCGTACGCAAGCGCCACCCCACCACCCGAACACCCCTCTTGCCGATCTCCCCATCTCCCGTCTCCCATCTCCTCGCCACTCGGAACCCTTCTCGCCCCAACGCCCATCGCCCCAACGCCCGCCCGCCCATCGCCCAACCCCCCGCGCCCCGATCGCCCAACGCCCGCCTGTCCGCTCGCACAACGCCTGTCCGCTCGCACAACGCCTGTCCGCTCGCACAACGCCCGCCCGCTCGCACAACGCCCAGCCCCCGGCCCGCCCAACGCGCCAGCACCCACCCGCCCGCCCGCCCGCCTCAATGGCGGCAGCCAGGAACGCCACTCCGACCTACGATCAGGGGGCTCAAAGAGTGCGGGCGGTACGGCCGTCTCACTCGTGTTCGTCTCGGTAGGCGGCCACTACGTCGGCGGACGGGCCGTCCATGCGGATCCGGCCGTGGTCGAGCCAGATCGTGCGGTCGCAGGTCTCCTCGATGGTGCCGAGGCTGTGGCTGACGAGGACGACGGTGGCGGCCTGCTCGCGCATCTCCTTTAACCGGTCCTCGCTGCGCCGGCGGAAGCGGGCGTCACCGGTGGCGAGGGCCTCGTCGATCATGAGGATCTCGCTGGTCTGCGCGGTGGCGATGGCGAACCGGAGGCGCTGCGCCATGCCGGTCGAGTAGGTCCTCATCGGCATGTCGACGAACTTGCCGAGTCCGGAGAACTCCACGACGTCGTCGTACTTCTCCCGCACCTCGCTCAGCGGCATGCCCATGGCGAGGCAGCCGAGGACGATGTTGCGCTCGCCGGTGAGGTCGTTCATGAGCGCGGCGTTCACGCCGAGGAGGACGGGCTGGCCGCAGGTGAACACCTGCCCGCGGTCGCCGGGCAGGAGGCCGGCGATGCTGCGCAGCAGGGTGGTCTTGCCGGAGCCGTTGGTGCCGACGATGCCGACCGCCTCGCCGCGGCGCAGCACGAACGAGACGCCGCGGAGGGCGTGGACCTCGCGGGGGCGGGGCCGGCTGCGGTGCAGCAGGCGGCGGACGCGCGAGGTGCCGGTGTCGGCCTCGGCGCCGAGCACCCGGTAGGTGACGTGCAGCTGGTCGACGACGACCATGGGATCGGCGTCCGGGGGGACGGGCGGGGCCGCGTGCTCGTCCGTCCCGGGGTCCTCGCGGGGCGCGGGTTCGGGATCTGACGGCATGGCAGGTCCTTTCGCTCGGCGCGCGACCGTCAGCGGCGGGCCCCGGCCCGGGGTCCGCTCGCGCAGGTCCTTCCCGCAGGTGGGGCGGGTACTCATCGCGGGGCGGTCCGGCCGCGCAGGACGGCGAGGAGGACGAGGGCGGCGCCCTGGATCGCGACGACCACCGCGACCAGCAGGGTGACCGATTGGTCATAGAGGGCGCCGGTGAGCGCGCCGCCCGCCAGGGCGGCCACGCCGAGGACGCCGGCGAAGATCCCGTAGGCGGTGGCCCGCCGCCGCGACGGGACGAGGTCGGCGACGACCGCCCGCAGCGTGGACTCCTGGATCCCGACGGCGGCGCCCCACACCAGCGAGCCCACGACGGCCAGGGTCAGCGACCGGGTGAACGCCAGGACGGGCACGGCGGCCGACAGGACGGGCAGGACGGCGAGCGCGCGCGGGCCGACGCGGTCGTAGAGCCAGCCGTTGGCCAGCGCGGACACGGCGTCGGCGGCCATGGCCCCGGCGTACACGACCGGTACGAGGTCGGCGGGCAGCAGGTGCCGCTGGACGAGGTGGAAGGACAGCACCCCGAAGGTCGCGAACCCCGTCATCGTGACGGCCGTGAACGCCGCGTAGACGAAGAAGGTGCGCGGCAGTGCCGGGACGGCGGCGTCCCGCCCCTGCGGAGCCGCGTCCTCGCCGGCGGCGGGCTCGTAGTCGGCGGGGGCGGGGACGCGGGCGCGGAGCCAGAGCAGTATCGCCATCGCGGCGACGCCCGGGACGGCCAGCACGCCCAGCGCGGGCGCGTAGTCCCCGGCGGTGGCCGCGAGGACGCCCGCCACGGTCAGCGGGCCGACGAACGCGCCGATCTGATCGAGCGCCTCGTGCACGGCGAACCCGCGGCCCCGGCCGGTGGTGGCGGTGGCGTGCGACAGCAGCGTGTCCTTGGCCGGGGACCGGACGGCCTTGCCGACGCGTTCCGCGACGACGAGGACGCACGCGGCCCACAGGACGCCGGCGAGGCCGAGCAGCGGCACGGACACCGCCGTCAGCGCGTATCCGGCGATGGTGAGCGCCCAGAACCGGCGGGTGCGGTCGGCGAGCGGGCCCGATACCAGCCGCAGGCCGAGCGCCGCGGCCTCGCCCGCACCGGTGACGACGCCGACGACCGCGGCGGACGCGCCGAGCGAGGCCAGCAGCGGCCCGGTGATCGACCGGGCGCCCTCGTACACGACGTCCATGAGCAGGGAGACGACACCGAACACGACGATGAACCGCCACGGCGACAGGGCCGCGGTCCGGGGCCGCGCGCTCATCGGCGGCCGCCCGCTGCTCCCATACCGTCCCGCCTTCCGTCGCGCCCGCGTGGAGGACCAGTGTGCGCGACGCGGCGGGCGTCAGACGCGGAAGACGCGCATCTGGAGGGCGAGGGTGGCGTAGTAGCCGACGAGGGTGGTCAGCTCGAAGACGGTCTCGCGGACCAGCGGCGGCACGCAGGCCGCCCAAGTCGCGCCGTCCACGTCGCCGGTGACGAGGGTCCCGGTGAGGCGGAGCACGGCGGCCTCGGCTGGGTCGTCGAGGTCCAGCGGCGCGCCGGCGGCGATCGCGGCGAGTTCCGCGTCGGTGAGCCCGGCGGCCCGTCCGACGGCCTCGTGGGCGGTCCGCTCGAAGGCGCTGTCCCAGTGGGCGGCGACGACGAGGACGGCCATCTCGCGGGCCTGGCCGCCGAGCGAGCCCGCGTAGCGGACGGCTGCGCCGACCCGCTGGAGGGCGTCGCCGAGCGCCGGGCGCAGCAGGAACTCGTAGAACGGCCCGAGCAGCACGCCGTCGTCCGAGACCAGGTCGAACAGGCGGGGCCCTGCGCGCGGCGGCCCTCGGTGATGGAGCGGTAGAGGGCGAGCCGGTCGCCGTCGAGGTCGGCGGGCCGGAACGGGTGCTTGCGGGTCATCGGGTCCTCAGGTTCGCCGCCTGCCCGGTCGCCTCGACGAACCGGCGCGGCGGCCCCTCGGCGAGTTGCACGAGGTGAGGCTGCGCAACGCGGAAAAGCCGAGCGTGAACACCTTCGGCGCGAGCCGGTACGCGCCGTTCGGCAGCTGTTCGAGGAACCCCTCGGCGGCGAGCGTGGCCGTCATCGCGCCCTTCGGACGGGCCGCGCCGACGGCCCGGCGGGGTGTCGTCTGGTCACGCGGCGGCACTCGGACTCGCTTTCTCGGAAAGAAGCGACCGCACGCCGCGGCCCGTTATCGGTTAGCGCCCGGTAAATCCGCTGGCCATGCGCATCGGCCGGACGCCCGCCGGCGCGCGTCCGAATTTCGAATACACCCTGGGCGTATTCCGTCAGCCGACGGGCGGCAGGTAGCCGGCGAGGAGTTCGCGGCAGGGCGCGAGGGCGAAGAGCAGGAGGCCGATCAGCTGGTACCGGTCCGGCGAGCCGCCCGGCGGCGGCGCGAGGGCGCGCTGCGCGGTGAAGAACAGCTGGTCGGGGACCAGCGGCGTCCAGTGCACGCGGTCGAGGTCGTCCGGGTCGGCGCCGCCGGCGGGCCGTCCGATGTAGGCGGGGTTGCGGGCGATGTCATGCACGACCGTCCAGGACCAGCGGGGGCCGCCGCGCGGCGCCGGCACGCCCCGCGCCTCCAGCTCGCGCAGGATCCCGGCGATCGCCTGGCCCTGGGCCGCGCGGCTGATGATCTCGCGGACGACGCTCGCCTGCGGCTCGACGGGGAGCTGGGTCACGTAGTTCCCCTGCGCGTCGTCGATGCGGCGGTACCCGTACGGGACGGCGTTGCGTCGCGGCACTCCCGGTCTCCTCCCCCAGCCGGATCCATTGCATTATGCAATAGTTCGCCGTCAGCGAGGCGCCGGGCCGGGGCGCAGCGGGGTCGTCGAGACGTGGCCACCGCCGCAGACCACCCCCTGGTTCCAGGCGACGACGAGATGCGCGCGCTCGTCCGGCGGGGTGACCCAGGCCAGCCCTGGCGTGGGGGCGCAGGCGCCGTGCGCGGGCTCGCGCGCCCCCGGGACGATAGTCCATTGCAGGCGCGCGTAGGCACTGCCCCCCGGCCGCAGGACGATGGTCTGCGGGCCGGGCGGCGAGAGCCGCTCCAGGTTCGTCGGGATCGGGTGGTCGGACGCCGTGAGCAGCAGCATCCCGACGTAGCCGCGGACGCGGCAGGCCGAACCGGACGTGTTCGTCAGCGTGAGGAACGCGAAGCGCTGCCCGGCCGCCGGGCCCGCCGTGCTGATGCGGACCTTCAGCCCGTCCGTGCGGCAGCGGCCCGAGCCGCCCCCGGCCGCCCCTGGGGTCCCCGGCGGCGTGGACGCCGTGGGCGCCGACGAGGGCTGCGACGACGTCGGCGGCGATGTCGCCGGCGGCAGGGGCGCGGTCGTCCTGGTCGGGGTCGGTGAGGTGCCCGAGCCTCCGCCTCCGCCTCCGCAGGCGCACAGGACGCCACCCGCAGCGGCGGCGAGGGTCAGCGCGTACGCCGGCCTGAGGCTCCTTCGCGCTCGCACACGCCCTCCTCGCGTCGGCATGTGCCCTATATGCCCGGTGCCGGGCCCCGTCATGATGGCCCGGCACCGACCGCTTCAGGCCCGCGCCGCAAGGGAACCGTCGCCCGGAAGGAAGACCGCCCCGACGCCCGCCGTCACGGAGGCACCGGCCGCCGCCGTCAGGGAAGCGCGGGCGCCGCCGTCGCGGAGGCACCGGCCGGCGGGCGGCCGCGCGTCAGCGGGACGTGACGGCCCGGTCCGACGGCGTCGCCGACGTGGACACGTCGAACTGGAGCCCGCCGGGCGCCGCGGACACCTCCACGTGCCGGCCGTGCGCGAGGTCCCCGGACAGCAGCAGGTCGGAGAGCTGGTCGTCCACCTCCCGCTGGATGGTGCGGCGCAGCGGGCGCGCGCCGAACTCCGGCTGGTGGCCGCGCTCGGCGATCCAGTCGACCGCCTCCGGCGTGAACGACACGGTCACGCCCTGCGCGCGCAGCCGGCGGCGCGTCTCGTCCAGCAGCAGGTCGGTGATCTGCCGCAGCTGGCCCGCCTCCAGCCGCTGGAACACGATGATCTCGTCGATCCGGTTGAGGAACTCCGGCCGGAACGACTCGCGCAGCCGCCGCATGATCCGGTCGCGCAGCACGGTGTCCTCGCCCTCCCGGCCGCCGAACCCGATCTCGGTCCGCCCGGTGATCAGGTCGGAGCCGAGGTTGCTCGTCATGATCACCACGGTGTTGCGGAAGTCGACGGTGCGGCCCTGCGCGTCGGTGAGCCGGCCGTCGTCGAGCAGCTGCAGCAGCACGTTGAACACGTCCTGGTGCGCCTTCTCGATCTCGTCCAGCAGGATCACCGAGTACGGCTGCCGCCGCACCGCGTCGGTGAGCTGCCCCGCCTCCTCGTAGCCGACGTATCCGGGCGGCGCGCCCATCAGCCGGCTGACGGTGTGCCGCTCCTGGAACTCGCTCATGTCGAACCGGATCATCCGGTCCTGGCTGCCGAACAGCGCCTCGGCGAGGGCCTTCGCCAGCTCCGTCTTGCCGACGCCGGTCGGGCCGAGGAACAGGAACCCGCCGATCGGGCGGTCCGGGTCGCCCATCCCGGCGCGGGACCGCCGGACGGCCCGCGCGACCGCCGCGACCGCGTCCTCCTGGCCGATGACGCGCTCGTGCAGGTGCTCCTCGAGGCGCGACAGCCGCTCCCGCTCCGCCTCCGTCAGCTGCGTCACCGGGACGCCGGAGATCCGCGACACGACCTCCGCGATGTCCTCGGTCGTCACCTCGGGGACGCCGACCGGCTCGTGGTCGTCGCGCATCCCGGCGAGGTCGCTCTGCAGCCGGCCGATCTCGTCGCGGAGCTCCTTCGCCTTCTCGTAGTCCTCGTCGGCGACGGCCTGGTCCTTCTCGCGGCGCCGCCGGTCGAGCCGGTCCTCCAGCTCGCGGCGGCCGCCGTCGCGGGTCCCGGACCGCAGCCGCACCCGCGCGCCCGCCTGGTCGATCAGGTCGATCGCCTTGTCCGGCAGGAACCGGTCCGTCAGGTACCGGCTGGACAGGTCGACGGCCGCGACCAGCGACTCGTCGGTGTAGCGGACCTGGTGGTGCGCCTCGTACCGGTCCCGCAGCCCGCGCAGGATCTCGATGCTGTCGTCGACGGACGGCTCCGGCACCATGATCGGCTGGAACCGGCGCTCCAGCGCCGCGTCCTTCTCGATGTTGCGGCGGTACTCGTCCACGGTCGTCGCGCCGACCACGTGCAGCTCGCCGCGCGCCAGCGCCGGCTTCAGCATGTTCCCGGCGGTCATCGCGCCCTCGGCGCCGCCCGCCCCGACGAGCGTGTGGATCTCGTCGATGAACACCACCAGCTCGTCGGCGTGCTCGCGGATCTCGTCGACGACCTTCTTCAGCCGCTCCTCGAAGTCGCCCCGGTACCGGGTGCCCGCGACGACGCCGGACAGGTCGAGCTGGACGATCCGCTTGTTCCGCAGCGTCTCCGGGATGTCGTCGTCCACGATCCGCTGCGCGAGGCCCTCCGCGATCGCGGTCTTGCCGACGCCCGGGTCGCCGATCAGCACCGGGTTGTTCTTGGTGCGCCGCGACAGGACCTCGACCGTCTCCTCGATCTCCTCGTCCCGGCCGATCACCGGGTCGATCCGGCCCTCCCGGGCCAGCGCGGTCAGGTCGCGGCCGAACTCGTCCAGCGTCGGGGTGCCGGTCCGGCCCTCGCCGCCCCCGTTCGCGGGCGGCTGCCCGCCGCCCCCGGCCGCGGACTTCAGCGAGTCGGGCGTGACGTGCGCCGCGTCCAGGATGCGTCCCGCGCTGGACCCGCGGTCGAGCGCCAGCGCGAACAGCAGGTGCTCGGGGCCGATGTAGGACGACCCGAGCGCGCGCGACACCTGGTGGGAGTCCAGCAGCGCCCGCTTGGCGGCCGGTGTCAGCTCGGGCTGGACGTCGCGCGGCTCACCCCGGTACGCGTGGTTCTCGATCTCGTGCTGGATCGCGTCCGGGTCGGCGCCCGCGCGTTCCAGCCAGTGCCGGGTGCCCTGCTGCCGCGTCGCCGCCCACAGCAGGTGGTCGGCGTCGAGGTCGCGGCTGCCCCACCGCGCCGCCTGCGTCGCCGCGTCCCGGACGAGCTCGCGCGCGGGCTCGCTCATCAGCCGGGCGAGGTTGATCCGCTCGGTCGGCCGCCGATGCGCCCGGGTCCCGAAGAACCGGGCGAGCATCTCCTCGAACGGGTCCATCCCGCCGGATCCGTACCACGCCGTCATTGCGAGCCTCCCGTCCCCGTGCTTGGTCCCACGATGGCAACGAGTGGACCGTGCCCGCGCGCATCCGCCGGAAACCCCAGGTGGGAGCGGGTGGCGGGCTAGGGGAGGCGGGAGCCGGGGTGGACGAGGTTGACCGACAGCAGCAGGTCGCGGTCGGCGAGGACCTCCTCCGGGGCGCCCTCGGCGACGATCCGGTGCTCCTCGGAGAAGACCACGCACCGGTCGGCGATGCGGGGCAGCACGTCCAGGTCGTGGGTGGCGTGCACGATCGTCTTGCCGGCGGCGCCGAGTTGCTCGATCAGGTCGGTGAGCCAGTACTGGGAGCGGGGGTCGAGGGCCGCGGTCGGCTCGTCGAACAGCAGCACCTCGGGGTTCGTGGCCAGCACGGACGCGATCGCGACGCGCTTCTTCTGCCCGCCGGACAGCTGGAACGGCGCCCGGTCGGCCAGCGCCGCGATGTCCAGCATCGCGAGCACCTCGTCGACGCGCGCGGACGCCTCGTCCGGGGCGAGCCCGAGCTGGAGCGGGCCGAACGCGATCTCCTCGCGGACGTTCGGGGAGAACACCTGCGCGTCGGAGTTCTGGAACACGAACCCGACGCGGGACCGGAACGCCTGCGAGAACTGCTCGTCCTCCAGGGTGTCCTCGGTGACCGGGTGGCCGAACGCGGTGAACTCGCCGGAACTCGGGAAGACCAGCCCGTCCAGCAGCTTGAGCAGCGTCGACTTGCCGCAGCCGTTGGCGCCGAGGAGCGCGACGCGCTCGCCGGGCCGGACCGTCAGCGACACCTTGTCCAGCGCCGGGTAGCGGTCGAGATAGGAGTAACTGACGTCACGGCACTCGAACGTGACGTCCGTGGTGCTTGTGGTGCCTGTGGCGCTCGTGGCCTGCGGTGCGGCGTGCGGTTCAGCTTCCAAGGAGACGGTCCCCGATGAGAATCGCCGCGGCGAGCGCGGCGCAGCAGAGGGCGGCGGCGATGTCGAGGCCGGCCAGCCGGAACGACTGGAGGGTCTTGGCGTCGCCGCGGTAGCCGCGCGCCGTCATCGCCTGGTGCACCTCTTCCGACAGTTGGTTCGCCTTGCCGAACAGCGCGCCGCCGCTGGCGCCGAGGAAGGCGCGGGCGCCGCCGTCGTGCTTGGCCGCCCCGATGGTACGGGACGTCCGGGCCTGGTACATGTCCGTGACGGTGTTGAGCAGCAGGAAGATGTACCGGTACGCCATCCCGATGATCAGGATGAAGATCCGCGGGACGCCGACCGAGCGCAGTGCCGCCAGCAGCCGCACCCACGGCGTGGTGAGGGTCAGCAGCACCACCAGCGAGATCGACACCGCGACCCGGCTGACGACCAGCCCCGCCGACGTCAGGCCCTGGCTGGTGAACCCCTCGGCGCGGCCGTGCCAGTGCCACAGCGTCAGCACCACGTCCCCGTGCGTCACGACGGACAGGGTCGCGGGCAGCACCACGATCCCCGTGAAGATCGGCACGAACAGCCAGACCCGCTTGATGAAGAACCCGACCGGCAGCCTCGACGCGGCGGCGAGCGCCAGCGTCACCGCGTACACGGCGAGGAGCGTCGGGATGTTGCGGGCCAGCCCGGCCGCGACCAGCAGCACGATGACCGAGACGAACTTCACCCGCGGGTCGATCCGCTGGAGCAGCCCGTCCTGTCGGGCGGTGTCGTCGCTGAACATCACCTGGCGCAGCAGTCCCGCGCCGCCGTTCAGCGTCTTGCGCAGGTAGCTGCCCTTCTTGCGCTTGCCGACGCACCCGCACGGGCACATCGCCAGCTCGCCCTGCAGCAGCCACTGCGGGACCTGCACCCGCTCGGAGACGGCCTGCTCGCTCATGACCGCGCCTCGCCCGTCGCGGCCTCCTGGGACGCGCCGCGCCGCCCGGCGGCCCAGCGGACCGCCATCGTGATCAGGAAGATCGCGGCGCCGACGATCGCGATGCCGACGACGGCGGAGACGATGTAGCCGAGCGTCGGATGCGCGTCCGAGGTGAAGTCGTAGCCGTTGAACAGCGCGTGGTGCCAGAAGCCGTTGTACTTGTTCAGCCCGCTCGGCACCGCGGACAGCCCGTACTTGTGCAGGTCGAGGTCCTCGGGGGCGTCCTCGCCGAACGCGCCGCCGGGCGCGAGGAGGCCGAGCGGGGTGAGGACGGCCATGACCGCGACCGCGCCGAGCGCGACGTGCAGCGGCCGGACGCGGCGCCGCCCGGTGTTCCTTCCGCCGGACCCGGTGGTGTCCTTCTCGCCGGGCACGGCGACGCCCGCGTGGTTGACGCGCAGCAGCGGGACGTTGGCGCGCTGGAGGTACGCCACGACGCCGCCGGTCAGGATGCCCTCGGCGATGCCCGCGATGGTCAGGTGCGCCAGCATCATCGCGGGGATCGTCTGGTCCAGGTGGTACGGCGCGTACAGCGGCGCGCCCGCCGAGTTGTGGAACAGGTCGGGCTGGACGCCGAACTCGATCGCCGCCGCGAACGCCGCCGCGTTGATCCCCGCGTACCCGCCGGCGGCCGCGGCGAGGGCCCGGCGCGGCGCGGTCAGCTCGGACCGTCCGGCGATCAGCTTGTACACCCCGTACCCGACGAACGGCGCGAGGACGGCCATGTTCGCGCAGTTGAAGCCGAACGCCAGGACGCCGCCGTCGCCGAACAGCAGGGCCTGGAAGCCCAGCGCCACGCTGACCGCGAGCACCGCCGCCCACGGCCCCAGCAGGATCGCGATGATCGTCGCGCCGATCGCGTGCGCCGTGGTGCCGTCCGGGATCGGGATGTTGAACATCATCACCAGGAAGCTGACGGCGGCCAGCACGGCCAGCGTCGGCACGTGCCGGTTGCGGACCACGCGCTGCACGCGGCGGACCGCGACCGCCCAGGCCGGCACGGCGATGACGTAGCCCACCGCGCAGGTCTGCGGACTGAGGTATCCGTCCGGAATGTGCATGCCCACCCACTCACGCTCAACGACGCACAGAAGCCGCAGTTGCGACCTACTCGCAATAAGTTAGTCGAACTCGGCACACCCGACCACAGCCGCCCCGGCAGGTAAGGCCACTGGGACCCTCCGGCCACCCATCCGCCCGCTCATCCGCGCAGGTCAACCGGGGCCGGTCAGCCGGGGCCGGTCGCCAGGCCGGTCGCCTGGCCGGTCAGCCGTGCCGGTCAGCCGCGCCGGTCATGAAGGCTGGCAGTGCCCGCACCACACGGTCGTCCGGCCGGACACGCGCCGCCGTGACAGCGGGGTCCCGCAGCGCGGGCACCTGCCCGCGGGATCGTCGCGGGCCCCGGTCAGCCACGTCCGGCGGGGCGGCACCCGCTCCGACTTGATCGACTCGCGCAGGACGCGCCGCATGGCCCTGTGCAGGGCCCCGATGTCGTCCTCGTCGAGGTCGCGGACCTGCCGCAGCGGGTTGATCCGGGCGCGCCAGCAGATCTCGTCGGACAGCAGGTTCCCGAGCCCGGCGATCAGCGACTGGTCGGTCAGCGCGGACTTGAGCCGCCCGCGCCGCCCTCCGAGGCGTCCGGCGAGGTCGCTCCGGGACAGGTCCAGCGCGTCCGGTCCGAGGTCGGCGAGCAGGCGCTCGGCGTCCCGCTCGTCCCGGGCGAGGCGGACGCCCTGCAGCTTGCGCATGTCGCGGAAGCGCAGCTCGCCGCCGTCCAACCGCCATACGACCCGGTCGTACCGGTGCTCGGGCTCCCCCGCCGAATGCCACGACAGCGATCCGGTCATGCCGAAATGCAGGATGAGTACTGGGCCCTCGGCGGGCGCGATGAGCCATTTGCCCTGCCTGCGCGGTCGGTCGAACCGGTGTCCGCGAAGCACGCGCTCCAGCCGCCCCTCGCTCACCCCGCGCAGCACCCCGGCGTCGCGCACCTCCACGGACCGGATCCGGTCGCCGGCGTGCTCGGCCAGCACCCGGCGGAACCCCTCGACGTCAGGAAGCTCGGGCATCCGCTCCCCTTACCCGTCCTGCGCATTCCACGTCACGGTTTGTCACCGTTGGCCATAGCCGGGACCGGCGGGCCGGATTACCGTCGCGGTAGACCGAATCCGAAACGATCACTATTCGATTCGACGTCGCATGCCCGCCCGTCCCACCCCCCGGGAGCCCCCATGCGCCGCAGGCCAGCCGCCCTCGCGCTCGCCGCCGCCCTCGCCCTCGGCCTCACCGCCGCGCCCGCCCTCGCCGCCCCCGGACCGCCCGGACCGCCGGTCTCGCCGTCCGCCGCGGCCGCCCTCGAAGCCGCGGAACCGCCGAACTTCGACCGGCTCACCCCGTCCACCCACCCGGTCGAGCTGACCAGCGACCCCCGCGACCTCGGCAAGGTCACCTACACCTACAACGGCCAGACGCACACCGTGCGGGACTACCTGAACCGCGCCGCGCAGGGCTTCCTCGTCCTCGACGGCACCCGGATCCTCGACGAGTGGTACGCGCCCGGCTACTCCAAGGACTCGCTGTTCCAGTCCTGGTCGATGGCCAAGTCCTACACCGCCGACGCCATCGGCGTCGCCCTCGGCGAAGGCAGGATCCGCTCCATCGACGACACCGCCGGCGCCTACGTCCCCGAACTCGCCAACACCGCCTACGGGTCCGTGACGATCCGCAACCTGCTCCGCATGGCGTCCGGGATCGGGTGGAACGAGACCGTCGACGACGTCCCGCTGCACGTCGGCGTCAGCCTCGGCCTCTACAGCACCCTCCAGTTCGCCGCGACCCGCACCAAGGCCGTCGACCAGGGCACGCAGTTCAACTACACGAGCCTCAACACCGCCGTGCTCGCCCTCGTCCTCCAGCGGGCCACCGGGGAGCCGTACTACCGGTACCTCCAGGAGAAGATCTGGGGCCCGGGCGGCATGGCCGGCACCGCGTACGTCGGCAACGACTCGCACGGCGACGCCCTCGGCTACTGCTGCATCTACGCCACCGACCGCGACTTCGCCCGCATGGGCAAGCTCATGCTGGACGGCGGGCGCGGCGTCGTCCCGGCGTCCTGGGTGTCCCAGGTGGGCACGCCGTCCGGCGTCAACCCGTCCTACGGCCTCGGCTGGTGGATCGACGGCCAGGACGGCTATTACGCCAGCGGCCTCGGCGGCCAGCTCATCTACGTCTCGACGAAGTACCGCGTCGTGATCGTCAAGAGCACGTTCCTCAACCCGGACGAGAGCGAGACCCTGCCCGCCTTCCGCGCCGTCGCCGCCGAGGTCGCCCGCACCCGCTGAGCGGTCACTCCTCCATGCGGGGGTTGACGAACACGTCCTTGATCTCCGCGGCCGTCAGGTCCGTGCGCCCGGTGAGGTCGTTGCGCGGGTCGGCGAAGCGGAACCGGTACCCGCCGGGAGGCAGATGCCCGATCTCCCACCAGTTCCCGTCGAGGTCCTTGAGGTAGAACGAGTACACGCCGTGCTGCCGCACCGGCTTGTTCAGCTCCTTGACGCCGTACTCGTCCGCCACCTCGCGGATGGCCCGGTACGCCTCGTCGACCTCCTCGTCGCTGCCCACGTCCAGTCCATTGTGATAGAGCAGCGGCATATCCGGCCGGTCCGGTTTCGATTCCACGCACACATAGGTGTGGTCGCCACCGAGGCGAATATAGAGCGCCGCCTTCATCGGCTGGACGACCTCCAGCCCGAGGACCTCCTCGTAGAACCGGCGGCTGGCCGCGACATCGGTGATCTTGAGCGTTCCATGGGACAGGAACCGCGTCTTCACCGCCGGTTCCCTCGTCGAACGCTGTGTGATCCCGGGCATGGACGTCTCCGTTCACCCTCGACGGCGATGGCCCCCATTCCATGCCAACCAGCGGCTTATGTCCACAATGCCGGAAGAGTGAGTATTCACGCCGCGCCCCCGCCCCCCGCCACGCAGGAGCTTCGTCATTCGGGTGGGGGGAGTTCGGCGGTCTTGAGGAAGTGGGGGTAGGCGGCTTGGTGCGGCGCGGGGTTCAGGGCTTTGGCGGCGAGCCAGGCGTCGTTGTCGTAGGTGTTCTCGTAAAGGGCGCCGTCGTCGCAGATCAGGGTGGCGATGGCGCCCCGCCGGCCTTCGCGGCGCATTTTCGCGGCCAGGTGGAAAGCGCCCCAGAGGGCGGTCCCGGTGGACGGTCCCGCGCGGAGGCCCGTCACTTCGCGGAGGACGCACATCGCGGCGACGCTCGCGGCGTCGGGGACCGGGATGACCAGGTCCACCAGCGACGGAGTGAAACCGGGCTCCATCCGGGGGCGGCCGATTCCTTCGATGCGGGACGGCATTCCGGTCGCGTAGTCGTCGGCGCCCGACGCCCATCCGGGGAAGTAGGCGGAGTTCTCGGGGTCGGCTATGGCGAGCCGGGTGGCAAGGCCGCGGCGGCGGATCTCGCGGCCGATCGCCGTCGAGGTCGCGCCGCTGCCCGCCCCGACGACCACCCATTCCGGGGTGACGCGGTCGAGGAGGACGCGGCCGACGTCGTCCTCGGCGGCGGAGACGGCCCGGGCGCTGTTGGCGAGGTAGTCGAGGTAGACGCCGCCGCGGTCGTCCGCGTATTGGCGGGCCTCGTCGTAAATGGCGAGCGGGGGATGCACGAGGTGGCAGGTGCCCCCGTGGCTCCGGACGCGCTCGATCTTCTCGGGGGCGGACCGGCGGGGCATGACGGCGACGAACGGGAGGCCGAGCAGGCGCGCGAAGTACGCCTCGGCGACGGCCGCGTTGCCGCCGGTCGCCTCGACGACGGTGGTGCCGCTCCGGATCCGGCCGGTGCGCAGGCCGTGGCGGAACAGCGCGCGCGCCGTCCGGTGCTTCAGGCTCCCAGTCGGGTGGACGGACTCGTCCAGCAGGTGCAGCGTCACGCCCCACTCGGCGGGCAGCGGGAACGCGTGCAGGCGGGGGGGCGGTGCGCGCCGTGCCTCCGCGTCGAGGATCTCGAGCGGGTTCACCGGGCGGCGCGGTCGCGGATGGAGGCGACGGAGACGCCGCCGTCCGGGTGGCGGGCGAGCTTGCCCCGGTTGACCAGGTCCTGGACGCCCTGGCGGGTGATGCCGAGCATGGCGCCGGCGACGGAGCGGCTGACCGAGGCGCGGCCGGGGTGCCCGATCAGCCGCACGACGGCACGCCCGAACGGCGTCCGCCACCAGGACGGGTCCGGGTCGAACGGCTGGACGACCGCCAGCACGCGGGCCGCGGCGGACCGGGCGAGGGACGGGTCGGGGCCGAGGATCTGCGCCGCCCACATCTGCGCGTCCGCGTCGAGGCGGCGGCGCAGCGCCGTGAGCGGCTCGGTGCCGTCCGGGAGCGCGGCGCCGTCGAGCAGCGCGTCGAGCGGGGCGAGGAACCGCGCTTCGATCTCGCCGGCGAGCTGCCGGTAGAGCGCGGTGTGGGTCTCGGTCGACGCGCCGCGCGTCCGTGTCGCGTCCATGGGGCCCTTCCGTGCGGGGTCCGCCCAGTCTCGGCTACTTGCGGGTGAGCGTCAAGTAGCCGGGACCTGGGCGGACGTCCGCCGGTCACCGGGCGGCGGTCGCGGTGACGCGCGCGGTGGCGATCACGTGGGAGCCCATGGTGAAGGACGCCAGCGCCGGGCTCGCGGCGGCGGGGACGCCGGCGTCCGCGACGTCCAGGGCCAGCACGGTGATCTCGTAGCGGTGCGGCCGGTCCCCGACGGACGGGCAGGGGCCCAGGTAGGACGCGGTCCCGGCGTCGTTGACGCCCGCGACGGCACCGGCCGGGACGGACGTCGCCGTGGCGGGCAGGCCGCGCACCGACCAGTGCCAGAAGCCGCTGCCGGTCGGGGCGTCCCGGTCGAACATGGTGACGGCGAAGCTCCGCGTCCCGGCGGGGGCGCCGGACCAGGACAGCCGGGGCGGGACGTTCCCGCCCGTGCAGCCGAACGAGTCGGCGTACGACGCGGCCGGGAACGTCCCGCGGGCCAGGTCGGGGCTGGTCACGCGGAAGCGGCCGGCCTGCTTCGGGATCCCGTCGCGCACCTTGTGGTATCCGAAAGCGGGGGCGGTCTGGGCGGACGCCCCGGTCACGGTGGCGGCGGTGGCGGCGACGGCCAGGGCGGTGCCGGTCAATGCGGTGAAGGTTCGTTTCCTCATGGCCGCAACGATCCCGGCGTCCCGGAGGCCGGTACAGGTCGTCCGCATCCTGGTACGCGGAGTGCCACGCTCACCGCGCCGGGCGTGCGCGATGCTAGGGGGATGACGGCACGACGCGGCGAACTGGCGGCCTTCCTGCGGGCCGCGCGGGAACGGGTCCGCCCGGCGGACGTGGGGCTCCCCGACCTGGGCCGGCGCCGCACGCCCGGTCTGCGCCGCCAGGAGGTCGCCGAGCTCGCGGCCGTGAGCATCGACTGGTACGTCCGGCTGGAGCAGGGGCGGGTCGGGACGCCCGGTTCCGCCGTCCTGGACGGCATCGCGGCCGCGCTGCAGCTGTCCCCGGCCGAGCGCGTCCACCTGCATCTGATCGCGCGCGGTGAGGCGCCGCCGCCTCCGCACGTCCCGGCGCCGCTCAGCGGGAGCCTGCGCGCCGTCCTCGACGGGATGCCGCTGCTGCCCGCCTACGTGATGGACTTCCGGTTCGACATCCTGGCCCGCAACGCGGCGGCGGCCGCGCTGTTCGGCCGGAAGTTCGGCCAGGACGAGATGGACAACACGGCCCGGATGCTGTTCCTGGTGCCGGAGGTCCGCGAGACCAACGTCGACTGGGCGGCGTTCGCCCGCGAGATGGTCGGCAACCTGCGCGTCAACCAGGCCCGGTACCCCGACGACCCGCGGCTGGCCGAGGTGGTCGGGGAGCTGCGCGCGGCGAGCCGCGACTTCGCGGCCTGGTGGGACGACCAGCACGTCCACGAGCGGTCCCGGGGCAGGAAGCGCCTGCGGCACGAGACGGCCGGCCTGATGACGCTCGACTACGACATGCTCGCCGCGCTGGACGGCTCCGACCAGCGGCTCTTCGTCCTCACCCCGGCGGACGAGGCGAGCGAGGGGGTGCTGCGCGGCCTCGTCACAGCGCACGCCACCGCGCTCGCCAGCGCGAGCTGACCGCCCCGTTTCCCTCGCGGAGGCACCGCCCGGCTGCGTCCATCGGTCAGTCGGCGGCCGCCGGTGCTACGTCCAGCACCGCCTTGCCGGCGATGCGCCGGTCCAGCAGTGCTTGGGCCGCCTCGGTGACGCGTTCCCAACCACCACGCCAGTCGACCTCCGGGGAGAGCCTCCCGGCCGCCACGAATCCCAGCAGTGTGGCCAGGTCGGGGCCGACCTCGTGGACGTCGCCGAACGTGCTGATCGTCTTGGCCGGGCCGAGGGAGAACAGCGAGTGCGGCGCGAACACCGCCGGTTCGTCGGATGCCCAGCCGATGCTCTGCACGTCACCGCCCGGGGCGAGGAGTTGCCAGGCCGCGGTCAGCTGTTGCCCGCCGACGGTGTCCAGGATGAGCTCGACCGGCCGGTCGATGCCCTCGAGCCCGACCACGACCTCGTCGGCCCCGAGTTCGCGCAGGCCCTCGCCGCGGGCCACCGACCCTACCGAGGCGATGACGTGCGCACCGCCGAGGGCCGCCAGTTGGACGGCATACCGACCGACCCCGCCGGCCGCACCGGTGATCAGCACCCGCCGGCCCAGGATCGGGCGAGAGCGCAGCGTGCGCAGCGCGCTGAGACCGGCCATCGGCAGTGCGGCGGCGTCGGCCAGGTCGACCTCGGCGGGGACTTGGGCCACCGCGCTGGTCTCCACGACCATCCGCTGGGCCCATGCTCCGGCGCCGAACGCCGCCACTCTGGCGCCTGCGGCCGGTCCGGTGCCGTCCGCTGCGGCGCTGACGACGACACCGGCGGCGTCGTAACCGTGCACCGTTCCGGCTGGAAGCCGTCCGGCGAACGCCACCTCGCCGCGGTTGAGCGAAATGTGCCGCACATCGAGCACCAACTGGTCGGGCGCGGGGTGCGGTTCGGCGGCCGTCCCGAGACGCAGGGAGCCGGGAGCGTCGGGGTCGACGACGAGCGCGGGCATGTCCATCAGAGTCTCCTCCGTTGGCGGCTTCATCCGGACTGATGGTCCGGTTAGCGTACGGTAGCATATCCGGACCGATAGTCCGTCTCAGTGGGAGCACCGATGGCCCAACAGCGCGCCGAACGCGCCGACGCGGCCCGCAACCGCCGCGCTGTGCTCCAGGCGACCGAGCGGCTTCTGGCCGAAGGCGGCGGGGAGCATGTTTCGCTCGATCGCGTTGCCGCTCTCGCCGGGGTTGGGAAGGGCACCGTTTTCCGTCGCTTCGGCAACCGCGCCGGACTGTTGCAGGCACTGCTAGAGGAACGGTCCCGCGAGCTACGTGACGCGATCAGGAACGGACCGCCGCCTCTGGGGCCCGGAGCACCCGCCCGGAAACGGCTGCTCGCCTTCCTCGACGAACTCGGTGCGATCGCCGAAGGCAACGCCGTCCTGTTGACCGCACACGAGCAAGCCTGCGCCGAGGACAAGTACGACGATCCCAGCTACCGGTTCTGGCACCGCCATCTCAGCACGCTGTTCGCGGAAGCGCGCCCCGACCTCGACGCGGACTTCCTGGCTCATGGGGTGCTCGCCGTCTTCGACGGCGACCTGATCCGACTGGTGACACCGCCCGACGACCCCCGCCGTTTCACCCGCTCGATCCAGCGGATGGCCATGGCGCTGCTCGGTGGCGATGATCGGCAGGGAGAGATCGATCGACCGGCCGGGTCCTGATCGTCGGTCCGGCCGCCGGCTGAGGTAGTGGTGCGGGAGGGGCGCCGCATCGGCTCCTCCATGCTCACGCGGCCCTACGGCACCGGCGCACCAGGACATTTGTCCCGGTCGAACCTGCGAGGAACGGCTCTGCCGCCGGTACCGCCCCGCGCGGCACGATCGGGTCGTCAGCAGGACAGGGCACCCGAAGGAGCGGACATGCAAGCCACCTCCACCCGCCGGCGGGCCGCCGCCGAGCCCGTCCAGGCCGTCCGGCCCGCCCGGCCGGACGGGTTGGACGCGGTCAGGCCGCTGCCGGTCTGGTTCTTCGCCTTCGAGGGCGTGCTGGGCGCGGCGTCCGACATCTGCCACGTATGGCACTCGGCGTGGATGGCCGTCGTCGCGATCGCGGCGGTGAACGCCGTCGTCGGCCTGACGGTGCTGCGCCGCCGGATCAAGCTGGTCAAGGCGATGCTGAAGAACGGCCGCACCCGTCTGATCGCGTTCGGGCTGATCGCGCTGCGGGCCGGGCTGCACCTCGTCCTCGGCGTGGCCGGCGCGGACGTGACCGGCACCGCCGCGCACCTCGCGTTCGCCGCGGGCATGGCCGCCGCGACCGTGGGGCTGCTCTGGTTCGACCAGCGCGTCACGTTCCGCGCCCTCGGCCTCGCCGCCCGCTGACGCCGCGGCGGGGTCAGGTCCGCCGCGGTGCGGCCAGCGCGACCTCGACGGAACCGCGCGTCCCCCAGTCGCCGACCCTGCGGCACGTGCACATCGCGTAAAGGTACAGCGGCCGCAGGACGAACAGCCGCCACAGCGCGATCAGCGGCGTGCAGGCGAACAGCGCCGCGCGCGCCCACGCCGGCTCGTCGCTGCGCCGGACGACGAAGATCCGCAGGGCCGACAGGTAGCTCAGGACGATCCCCACCTGCACGCCCGAGGACGCCACCGGGCCGAGGTGCGCCCGGTAGTAGGGGTCGAGGAGCAGGACCGGCGGCAGCAGCAGCGCCAGCACCAGGTGCAGGTACTCGCTCACCGTCATCCAGAACACGGCGCCGGTCACCGGCATGTACCGCAGCCACCACAGGTGCCGGACGGTGGTCCCGCGCATCCAGCGGAGCTGCTGCTTCAGGTAGTGGTCCAGCCGTTGCGGGACCAGCGTGAACGCGATCGCGCTGGGCTGGTGGACGGTGTCGCCGTCCAGCAGCGCATAGAAGGTGAGCATCGAGTCGTCGTTCATCTGCATCGGCCGGCCGGCGAACCGCTCGTGCTCGTACACGCCCGCGGCGCGGCGCACGACGTCGCCCCGGTAGAACGCCAGCGTCCCGGAGTTGATGGTCACCCGCCGCAGCACCGACTGGGCGCTGCGCACGCCGCGCGTGAACGGCAGGTACAGCACGCACGTCATGCGGGTCAGCAGGCTCGCCGTCCGGTTGAGGACGAGGACGTGCCCGCCCACCGACTGCACGCGCGGGTCCGCGAACGGCAGCAGGCCCTCCCGGACGGCGTGCCGGTCCAGGACGGAGTCGCTGTCGAGCGTGACGAAGACGTCGGCGCCGTCCCCGGCCAGGGCGTGCATCTGCGCGAACCGCTTGCCCCGGTTGGGGGTGTACTCCCAGGACGTGCCGATCCCGAGCGCGGACGCGGCCGCCTCGAAGTCGCGGCGCACGTCGTCGAAGGCGACGGGCTCGCCGGCGGCGTCGGCGGATCCGTCGTTGACGACCCGGACGCGGTCCACCCGCCGGCTCTGCTCCAGCACCGAGCGCAGGCAGGCGCGCAACGCGGCCGGGTCCTCGTTGTAGACGGGCACCTGGACGGTCACCGTCAGCTCGTCGAGGGCGTCCCGCTGCTCCTCGGACGCCTTGAACGGCCGCTCCAGCCAGGAGACCGGGAGCCACCACAGGGCGAGGAACGACACGCCCCAGGCCACGCAGGTCGCCCCAAGCGGGGTCCGGAAGGTGGTGACGCTGGCGACGAGATGGCTCACCGCCCAAGCGGCGAACCCGGCCAGCGGCAGCGCCGCCAGCGCGATCCGGGTCCGTGACGGCGCGTACCGCGCCCGCGGCGACCGGAACTCAGTGTTCAAGCGGCCCGCGCCCGCGCCGGAACCCGAATCTCACGAGCACCGCGCCGACCAGCACCAGGCCGAGGCCGACCGCGGCGAGCCAGACATGGCCCATCGCGAATCCGGTGTAGGCGAGCGTTCCGCCGGTGGCGGCCGATCCGTACGGCATGGGGTCCCCTCCCGCGACGATCATTGCTTCCTTCCCGCCTACCCGGCCGTGTTCAAATGATCATCCGCGGCCGGCAAAGCCTCCGCCGCCCGGACCGGGAAGCGCGCGGCGGCGGCGGGGGACGCCATGACGGCGATGACGAACGCGGTGGTCAGGATGGAGCAGAGGCCGAGGGCGGCGATGCCCGGGGACGGGTGGTTGACGAACGGCCCGGTGACGAGCAGGAGGAACGCCTCGTACCCGGCGGCCCAGCCGCGCGTGCTCGCGCGCCGGCCGCGGAACGCGGCGGCCAGCGCGACCACCGCGACCGCGAGCGCGAACGGGTAGACGGCCAGGAACATCATCGCGGCGCCCACCCGGGCCTCGGCGCCGGTCGCCCTCTCCCCGTACGCGACCATCGCCGTCCCGGCGGCGACGAGCAGCGCCGCCTGCGCCCACAGGACGGCGCGGGCCGCGGTGACCAGGCGGCGGCCGAGGGCGGGGCCGGGGAGGGAGGCGCGTTCGCTCATGCCCGCCACGATGCCGCACCGGCCCGTCCGTGCGCATGGGCGCGGATACTCAGTTACCGGCGAGTAGTGGCCCGTGGGCGGGGCGTCAGGAACCGAGGATCTCCGCGAGCACGGCCGCCTGGCTGTGCTCGACGTCCTTGGTGGCGGTGAGCAGCGTCAGCGGGCCCGGGTCGGCGTCGCCGCGCAGCCGGTCGAGGGCCGCGGCGCGCTCGGGGTCCTCCAGCTCGGCGCCGTAGCGCCGCCGGAACTCCTCGAACCTCTCCACGTCGTGCCCGTACCACTTGCGCAGCTCGGTCGACGGAGCGACGTCCTTCTCCCACCGGGTGAGGCGGGCCTCCTCCTTCGACAGGCCGCGCGGCCACACGCGGTCCACCAGGACCCGCTCCCCGTCCCCGTCGGCGGCGCCGTCGTAGACTCGGCGCACCCTCACATCACGTCCCATGAGCCCGTCCTACCCCGTCACCGGCGGCCGAGAGCCGGGAACGTCGGACCGCGTTCGCGCCCCGAGCCCGGCCCCGCCCGGGAGGCGGCCTGACCAAGGCCGAGCGGGGTCAGTCGAAGTGGAAGGCGTGGTGCTCGGCGGCGGTGCGGCGGGCGAACTCGCCGGCCAGCGCGCGGCCGAGGACGTCGTCGTCGGGACGGTGCCGCTCCAGGTACTCCAGGGCCTCGGCGAGCTCGGCCGCGGTGAGGCGGCGGAGCGGCTTGCCGGTCCAGGGCGGCGGCGGGACGTTCGGCCGGCCGGGACGCGGGGCGGGCGGACGGGCGCTCACGGAATGCGGGCCTTTCGGTTGCGACCGCGCGGCGGCCGGTGCGGAATGGTCGGTTCGAATAGGATCGGCGGGTGCATTGGTGGAGCCAGCAAGCGTGCGACGCGGCGGCGGAGGCGCAGGCCGCGGACCCGTCGCCGGCGAATCTCATGGCGGCCGCGCAGGTGCAGGCGATGATCTCGATGGCGGAGGCGCTGCACCGCATCGCCGCGGTTCTGGAAGAGCAGGGCGAAACGGCGCCGGCGGCCGCCCGGGCGAAATAGCGCGGGCAATGAAATACCGGTGTGCCCCGTGGCGGGGCACACCGGTTCTCACAGAGCGTCAGACATCGCTGAGCGATTTGCGTTCGATCCGGCCGTTCGCGTGCGGCGCGAGCCGGGAGGTCTTGCCGAGCGGCGGGCGGGGCGGCGGGACCGACGCGGGCTCGGCCGGCGGGTCCGGTTCGGCCGCGACCGGGGCGAGCCGCTCGTCCTCGGCGGCGTCCGGCTCCTCGTGCGGGCGGTCGCGCAGCCGGCGGGCCGCCTGCCGCAGCGCGCGCTCGCCGACCAGCCGGGTCAGCTCCAGGCCCCAGCAGTCCAGCTTGTCGGCGTCGGTCAGGTCGTCGCGGGCGCTGAGCTCGGCGGCGAGGCCGCCGAGGCGCTGCGCCTCGGCCAGGTCGAACTCGCGCAGCAGGTGGCAGCAGAGCTCGGCGAGCGCGGCGTGGTCGCGCTCGAACGACAGGTCCGCGAGGTCGTTGTGGGAGAGCCGGCTGAGGGCGCGCTTGCGCTCCAGCTCGCCGTCGGCGATCCGCAGGATCCCGTTGAGCAGCGCGATCGGCCCGGTGCCCGGCGACACCGTCTGCGCCGGGGCGAACGACATGCGCAGGAGGGCGGCGGAGCCGAGCCCGGCGGCGATCACGTGGACGACCAGCAGCGCGGTCGGCGGCATCGTGTAGGGCAGCCCGAACCGCCACCCGGCGGCGGTGACGGCGATCAGCGCGACCACGGACGCGCCGGTGTTGACGAGGGCGAACAGCAGGCCGCCCGGCGACAGCAGCGCCGCCACGGGCTTGTCGCGGTAGCGGGCGACGAGTTCGGCGACTCCGATCGCGCCGCCGATCAGGGCGGCGAGGAACATCTCGATGATCATGACCTTCGTCTCTATGCGCTGCGGGCGTTCATGCGGCCGAACGGGTGCTCCTCGGACCGGCCGCCGGGGCGGGACGGGACGGGGGCGGGGCGCTGCCGGGCGGCGAGTTCGGTCCGCTCGACCTCAAGGAAGACCAGCAGCCATTCCGCGGGACCCGCCGCGAGGCCGCTGTGGGGGCGCAGGCCCTGCTCCCGCGCGGAGAGAAAGGTGAGCAGCCATCCGGTGGGGCCGGCGGCGGTGGAGGTTCGAATTCGGGAATCCATGCCGGAGACCATTTCGCAGCGTGCCGCGGAAGTCGACCTCCGACGCGTCAAGTTTTTCGCGCGCGATCAAGGAAAAAGGGTCATCGCGACAGTCCGCCGGAACCGTCCCATCGGCCTCATCGATCTTCTCGCCATTGCCGGTGATCCGGTTCCTTTTGACCGGCGCGGGGATTCCTTTGCCAAGAATTCCGGTTGGCGGGGGCCGGGAAGATCGCCTTTTCCGGCGCGCGCCGCCGTGGCCGCGCCGGACGCCGCCCGAGGCCCGCCGGGCCGCCCGGCCGGTCAGGCGGCGGGGGTCAGGTCCTCGTCGCGGGAGACCAGCGCGGTGTAGAGGCCGCCCGCCGCGAGCAGCTCGGCGTGGGTGCCGCGCTCGGCGACGCGCCCGTGGTCGAGGACGACGATCTGGTCCGCGTCCCGGACGGTCGAGAGCCGGTGCGCGATGGTGATGGTGGTGCGCCCCTCGGCGAGCGCGTCGATGGCCTGCTGGACGGCGTGCTCGGTCTGGGTGTCGAGCGCGCTGGTCGCCTCGTCCAGGACGAGGATCGGCGGGTTGCGCAGGATCGTCCGGGCGATGGCGAGGCGCTGCTTCTCGCCGCCGGAGAACCGGTAGCCGCGCTCGCCGACGACGGTGTCGTAGCCGTCGGGCAGGCCGCTGATGTGGTCGTGGATCTGCGCGGCGCGGGCGGCGGCGTGCAGCTCGGCGTCGGTCGCGTCGGGCTTGGCGAACCGCAGGTTGTCGGCGACGGACGCGTGGAACAGGTACGTCTCCTGGGAGACGACGCCGACGGCGGCGGACAGGTCGGCGAACGACAGGTCCCGGACGTCCACGCCGTCGATGGTGACGCGCCCGGACGTGGCGTCGTAGAGCCGCGGCACCAGGTAGCTGAGGGTGGTCTTGCCGGAGCCGGTCTCGCCGACGACGGCGAGGGACGAGCCGGCGGGGACGTCCAGGTCGATGCCGGTGAGCGCGGTGGAGTCCGCGTCGTAGGCGAAGCCGACGTCCTCGAAGCGGACGTGGCCGCGGGCCCGGGGCAGCGGGCGCGGCGCCGCGGGCTCCTCCAGGCCGGGTTCCAGGTCGAGGTACTCGAAGATCCGCCGGAACAGCGACATGGAGCTCTGCACGTCCACCGCGGTCTGGAGCAGCTGGACGGTCGGCCGGAACAGGCTGGTCTGCAGGGTGGTGAACGCGACGAGGGTGCCGATCGACACGAGCGGGTGGCCCCGCGAGACGGTGAGCCCTGCGGCCCAGTAGGTGAGCGCGGGCATCGCCGACATGACGATCTGGATCGTGGACTGCCGCCACCGTCCGGCCATGCTCGCGCGGATCTCCAGGTCGGCGAGGTCGCGGGACTCGCCGGCGAACCGGTCGGTGAGCGCGGGCGAGCGGCCCATGGTGCGGCCGAGCAGGATGCCGCTGACCGACAGCGACTCCTCCACGATCGCCGACATCGCCGCGAGCTGCCGCTGCCGCCGGGAGGTGATCCGGCGGCGCTCGTTGCCGACGCGGCGGCTGATCCACACGAAGAACGGCAGCGTGACCATCGTGACGAGGGTGAGCCGCCAGTCCAGCGCGAGCATCGCGATGGCGGTCGCGGTCACGGCGGTGAAGTTGGAGACGAGCGAGGTCACGGTGGTGGTGACCGTGGACTGCATGCCGCCGATGTCGTTGGCGATCCGGGACTGCACCTCGCCGGTGCGGGTCCGGGTGAAGAACGCCAGCGGCATCCGCTGCAGGTGCGCGTAGACGGCGGTGCGCAGGTCGTGCATGACGCGCTGCCCGACGCCGGTGGAGATGTAGGTCTGCAGGACGGAGAACACGCTGGTCGCGACCGAGATCGCGATCATGCCGAGGGCGAGCAGGGACAGCAGCCCGGTGCGGCCCTGCGGCAGCGCGACGTCCAGGATGTGGCGCAGCATGAACGGCGAGGCCAGCGAGACGAGCGCGGACAGGCCGACGAGCAGCGCGACGCCGGCCAGCCGGGCGCGGTACGGGACGAACAGGCGCAGGATGCGTGCGCGGTCGGAACGCGCGGTCCCGGCGGCGGGCTCGGTGGCGGCCTTCGCGGCGGTGTCGGTGGCGGGGTTCGCGGTGAGGTTCGTGGTGGGGTCCTTCGCCATGGGCGGCTCCTTCCGGGGGACGACCCTCAACGTAACTGAGGTTAGCTCATAATTATTTCCGCACAACTATGAGCTAGGCTCGGATGCATGGAGAACGATCTGGCCGACCTGTTCCTGAAGGCGGCCAAGCGGATACGCCGGCACCAGGTGGAGCGGCTCGCGCCGCTCGGCCTCACCCCCGCCCAGTCGCGCGCGCTCCGGGTGATCGTCGGCACCGACGGCCCGCTGCGGATGACCGACCTCGCCCGGCGCCTCGACATCGTCCCCCGCTCCGCGACCACGCTGGTGGACGCCCTGGAGGAGGACGGCCTCGTCACCCGCGAGCCCGACCCGGCCAACCGCCGGTCCCTGCTCGTCCGCCCGACGGACGAGGGCCGCGCGGTCCGCGCGCGCATCGCCGGCACCCGCCGCGAGGCCGCCCGCGAGGTGCTCTCCCCGCTGTCGGACGCCCAGCGCGAAACCCTCCGCGAACTCCTCACGGTCGTCGACGCCGCCGCCGATCCGGCCCGGAGACTGTCAGGGCGCTGACAATCGCGGCGGCCGGATCCCTCTCGGTCCTGCCTAGCGCCGCGGGACCGGGCGGCGGACGCTGGGAGCCCCAGTGGCATCGGGGGTCGCGAGTTCCAGGAGGGTGTCTTGAGCCGGTCCGCCCGTCCCGCCGCCGCGGAGTTCCCGCTCTCCCGGGTGCCCGCCTGCATCGCCGAGCCGCTGCGGCCGTACCTGGAGGCCGCCGCGACCGAGATGGTCGGCGAGATCCAGGGGCTCGTCCCCGAGTACGCGCGCCCGCCGGACAGCCGCTACGGGCGCCGGATGCGGTGGGCCGTCGAGCAGACGGTCCACCAGTTCGTGGACTCGATAGGCCGTCCCGACATGGACTGGGCCGCGGTCACCGGCATCTTCGAGGGCATCGGCGCGTACGAGGCGCGCACGGGCCGCGGCCTCGACGGGCTCCAGACCGCGATCCGGGTCGGCGGGCAGGTCGCGTGCCGCCGGTTCATCAAGGACGCGCGGCGGCTCGGCTGGTCGCTGGACGTCCTCGGGACGATCACCGAGGCGCTGTTCGTGTTCCTGGAGCGGATCGCCTGCGCGGCCGGGCAGGGGTACGCGCGGGCGCAGGGCGAGCTGGCGGGCGAGCGGGAGCGGTTCCGGCGGCGGCTGCGCGACCTGCTGGTCATGGACCCGCCGGCCAGCGACGAGGCGATCGGGGAGCTGGCCGGGGACGCCGGCTGGCAGGTGCCGCGCACGCTCGCGGTCGTCGCGTTCCGCCCGGCGCCCGGCGGGCCCGCCCCGGTGCTGCCGCCCGCGTTCCTCGCCGACTGGGACGCCGCGGACCCCTACCTGATCTGCCCGGACCCGGACGGCCCCGGCCGGGACCGGCTGCCCGCGGCAGTGCGGGGGACGCGGGCGGCGGCGATCGGGCCGACCGTCCCGCCGGCGCGGGCCGCGCTGTCGCTGCGCTGGGCCCGGCGCGGCCTCGCGCTGATCGAGCGCGGCGTCCTGCCGGGCAAGGAGCCGCTGCGCTGCCTGGACCACCTGCCGACGCTGGTCGCGGCGCAGAGCGAGGAGCTGCTGGACGTGGCGCTCGGCGCCCGGCTCGGGCCGCTGATGGCGCTGGCGCCGCACCGCAGGGACGCGCTGTCGCGGACGCTGCTGACCTACATGGAGTGCCGCGACAACGCGGTGGCGGCGGCGGAGCGGCTCCTCGTGCACGAGCAGACCGTCCGGTACCGGATCCGGCGGCTGGAGGAGACCGTCGGCGGCGCCATGCTGGACCCGGACCGGCGGATCGAGCTGCTGCTCCTGCTGCACCACCTCGTCCGCCTCGACTCCGGGGACCGGCGGCTGTCCCCCGCGTGAAACGGGGAACGGTGGCGGCGCCCCCGGGTCTCGCGCGGGGGCGCCGCCACCGTCCCGGGCGAGGTCAGCCGTTGGGGCAGGTGTCCAGGTACTTCGCGATGGCGCCGTCCGGCTTCGGCGCCGGGCACAGGAACTGGTCGTAGCGGGCGTCGTTGTCGACGAACCGCTTCATCCACGCGATGGAGTACTTCGCGATGGTGGTGTTCGGCGACACGAAGGTCATGTGGCCGGCGTTCTTCAGCAGCAGGTACGCCTTTTCCGGCGCCGTCTTGACGTTGTTGTAGTACGACTCCGCCATCGACGACGCGGGCGCGATGAAGTCGTTGTCCGCGCCCATGATGAGGGTCGGGGTCCTGATGTTCGGGAAGCTGTAATTGGTGTCCCACGGCGCGAGCGGGATGTCGGCCTTGAGGGACGGCCGCTTGTTGGCGGCCTCCAGCGTCCCGCCGCCGCCCATCGAGTGGCCCATGACGGCGGTGCGGGTCGCGTCGATGCGGTTCTTGACGCCGCTCTTGCCGGTCAGCCAGTCAAGGGCGGCGAGAAGCTGGTCGCCGCGCGAGGCAGGGACGTCGAGGAGGCTGTTGGTCTCCAGGGTCATGACGACGAAGCCCTGCGACGCCAGCCGGGGCCCGTACCAGGAGATCCACGCCTCCGGGGAGACGAAGCCGGGCGAGACGACGATGGCGCCGAACGTGCCCTGGCTCGTGTCGGTCGGCGCGTAGACGGTGCCCTTGTTGAAGCCGGTGCCGCTGCCCGCCGGGACGGGGATCGTCTCGATGGCGAACGGGCCCTTCTCCGCGGTGATGCTCGCCTCGGTCGGCGCGGGGCCGCGCTGGTACGGATTGTCGGCGGCGCGTCCGACGATGGCGGTGCGTTCGGTGGCCGTGGTGGTCGCGGGTCTCGCCGGGGCCGCGGCGTTCGCGGGCGGAGCCAGCGCCGCACCGGCGGCGAGGACGGACGCGACGGAGAGGAGCCGGACCGAACGGGCGAATGTCCTGTTCATCGGGGGGGCGTGCCCTTCACTAGCCGGAGCCGCGGCGGGTGGGTCTCCGCGGTGCCAGAATTCTGGGCCGCCCTGCCGCCGGGCGCTGCTTAAGCGGCGACGCCTTGAAGCCGGGGCGCTTATAGCGAAGTTATAAACGGAGAGGGGCCACTCCCCCCAGAGTGACCCCTCTCCCCCCGTTCCGCGGGCCGGCCCATACGCGCACTGGGGACGGCCGCTCCCCCCGAAGCGGCTTCGGCGCGGGGCGCCCTGCGGATGAGAAGACGGTAGCGAGCCCCTTGGCCGCCGTTCGACGCTTCAACCCCTCCCGTCGACGAACGGCGCACCGTCTGCGACGAACGGCTCACGCTCCGCAGTGGAGCGTCCTCTTCTCCCGCGCACGGACTCCGGCCGCGGACGATCGGTTCGGGCGCGGGCCGAGGTGTAAGCGAGTTGTAATCGGCCCGTCCTACCGTGGCCGCGTGGAGATCGACCGCGACGGGCCGCACGGGGGTGGGCCCGCTGCGGCGCGGGCCGATCGCGGTGTGGCCGGTGGCGGTGTGGCCCGTGGCGGTGTGGCCCGTGGCGGCGCCGGCCGGTGGCGCGCGATCACCACAGCAGGTGCGCGGCCGTCCCGTCCTCGGTCGGGACGCCGAGCGCGTCGAAGATCTCCAGCGCCTCGCGGCGCGGGTCCGCCCCGCCGCCGGCGTCCCCGCCCGTCACCTGATCGCCCGCCGCCTGTTCATCCGTCACCTGTTCACCCGCCGCCTGATCGCCGGACACCTGAAGGAGGGCGCCCAGCAGGAAGAGGCATTTGGCCCGCCAGAGCGGCACCGACACCTCGGTGGCCAGCTTCAGGGCGCGTTCGAGCAGCCGCCTCGCCGCGGCGAGGTCACCGCGGTCCCAGTAGAGGTCGCCGAGCACGTACATGATGCGCGCGCACATCAGCGGGTCGGCGCGCTCCTCGGCGAGCCGCAGCGCCAGCCGCAGCGACTGCTCGGCCTCCGCCGTACGGCCGAGCGCGAAGGCGGTGCAGCCGAGGCCGTGCGCGGCGTACATGCCGACGAGCCGGCTGCCCGCCGCGGTGCCCGCCTCGTGGATGTGCTCGAACAGCGGCCGGGCCTCGCCGGGACGGCCGAGCGCGAGCAGCGCCTGCCCGATCCAGTACACCGCCTGGAGCTCGACGCCGGTGTAGCGGGCTTGGCGCGCCAGGTCCCGCGCCATGGTGAGCACGCCGAGCGCGTCCTGGGCGGCGCCGCGCTCGTACTGGGCGCAGCCGATCACCAGGACGGCGTGCGACTCGCCCGCGACGTCGCCGACGCGCCGGAACAGCTCGCGGGCCCGGCGGCCGTCGGCCTCGGCGTCGCCGAACCGGCCCGTCATCCGGTGCACGGTCGCGAGCTGGCGGAGCGAGAGGGCGGTGCCGTGCGGGTTCCCCGTCTCCTCGAACAGCCGCAGCGCCTCCCGGACGGACCGCAGCGCCCGGTCGTAGTCGCGGCGCGCGCACGCCAGGTCCGTCGTGCGCTCCAGCAGCGCCGCCTCGCCGCGCAGGTCGCCCGCCGCCCGGACGACGGGCAGCGCGTCCGCGATGACCTGCTGCCAGTCGTCGGTGTAGTGCGCGGGCTGGAACAGGATGGCCGACCGGACCGCGATCTCCCAGGCCAGCCCTTCCTCACCGAGCCGGGCGGCCTGCCGCACGGCGGTGGTGAGCCCGAACCGCTCGGCCTCGAACCAGTCGGGGGCGTGCGCCAGCGTGTTCCGCACGATCGCCTCGTCCAGCGGGTACCGGACGGCCGGGCCCGCCGCCAGGGCGTCGCCGCCGCCGGTGACCAGCTCGACGACCCGGTCGGTGAGCGCCAGCAGGCCGCCGAGGGCGCGGCGCAGCGCGGCGGTGCGCGTCTCCGGCCCGTCCTCGTCGTGGCACAGCTCGCGGGCGTGGTCGCGGACGAGGTCATGGAACCGGTAGCGGACGGCGCCGGGCACCGCGGACCGGCCCTGTTCGTCGAGGAGCTCGGCCTCGGGGAGCTGAGCATCGAGGAGCTGGGCGTCCAGCAGCTGCGCGTCGACGAGCGTCTCCAGCAGCTCGGCGACCTCGGCGGGCGGCCGGTCCAGCAGCGCGGCCGCGGTCCAGCAGGCGAAGTCGGGCGCGTCGAGCAGGCCGAGCAGCCGGTACAGCCGCCGCGCGTCCGCGCCGAGGCCCTGGTAGCTGAGGTGCAGGGTGGTGCGGACGCTGAGGCCGCGCTGCGTCAGCTCGTCCAGCCGGCCCTGCTCGCGCATCCGGCGGACGAACCCGGCGATGCTCCAGTGCGCCTTCGCGGCGAGGCGGGCGCCGGCGACGCGCAGCGCGAGCGGCAGGTGGCCGCACATCCGGGCGAGCTCGGCGGCGGACTCCGGCTCCGCCGCGATCCGGTCCGCGCCGACGATGCGCACGAGCAGGTCGACGGCCTGCGCGGGGGTCAGCACGTCCAGCTCGATGAGCCGGGCGCCGGGCAGCGCGGTGAGCCGGGTGCGGCTGGTGATGACGGCGCGGGACAGCCGGCCGCCGGGCAGCAGCGGCTCGACCTGAGTCTCGTCGGCGGCGTTGTCGAGCACGACGAGGATGCGCCGGTCGGCGAGGATGCTGCGGTACAGCGCGGCGCGCTCGCCCGGGTTCTCCGGGACGGCGGCGGCGTTGACGCCGAGCGCGCGCAGGAAACGGCCGAGCACCTCGGCGGGGTCGGCGGGATCGCGTTCGGCGCCGCGCAGGTCCACGAAGAGCTGGCCGTCGGGGAAGGCGTCGCGGGTGCGGTGCGCGATGTGCACGGCGAGGGCCGTCTTGCCGATCCCGCCCATCCCGGCGACGGCCGACACCGAGACGGGCTCGTCGCCGTCCCCGGCGGACAGCAGCGCGAGCATGCTGTCGATCTGGTCGCCGCGCCCGGTGAAGTCGGGCACGGCGGGCGGGAGCTGGCTCGGCCGCTCCGGGCGGAAGCGGTCACCGCCGTCCTTCTCGCCGCCGTCCCTGTCGCCGCCGTCCCTGTCGGCGTCGCCCTCCCGGTCGGTGCCGGCGTCCCTACCGCCGCCGTCCCTCGGTTCGGCGCGGCCCGGCGCGGCGGCGTTCGAGGCGGCGGAGGCCGGACCGGCGGCGGTCTCCTGGCGCAGCACGCGGACGTGGACGCCGCGCAGCTCGGGCCCCGGGTCGACGCCGAGCTGGTCGAGCAGCCGGACCCGCGCCTCCTCGTACGCCTCCAGCGCCTCGGCCTGCCGCCCGCACGACGCGAGCACCTCGATCCAGACCGTGAGCAGCTGCTCGTCGAGCGGGTGGGCGCGCACCAGCGGGCTCAGGTGCGGCAGCGCGCGCTCGGGCGCACCCGCCGCGAGGACCGTCCGGGCGTGCTCCATCGTCGCCTCGACCCGCTCGCGTTCCAGCCTGTCGACGGCGGCCTGGTCGACGGAGTCGGGCGACACGTCCTCCAGCGCGCGGCCCCGCCACAGCCCGAGCGCGCGCTCCAGCGCGCCCGCTCGCCGGTCGGGGGGCAGCATGCCCGCGTCGGCGACCGCGCGCCGGAACACCGCCGCGTCGATGTCGGCGTCCGGCAGCTCCAGCGCGTACCCGTTGGTGGTGCGGACGACCTCGACGCCCGGCCCCGCGGCCTCGGTGAGCCAGCGGCGCAGCCGGTAGACGGCGACGGCCAGCGTGGAGTCGGAGATGACGGTCTCGCGGGCGCCCCACAGCAGCGACTTGAGCGTGTCGTCGCCGAGGCCGGACAGCCCGGCGAGCCCGGCGAGGGCGAGCGCGCCGAGCAGCGCGCGGGCGATCCCGGAGCTGGGCAGCGTGCGGCGGCCGGCCCGTTCCACGCCGACCCGGCCGAGCAGGACGATCCGGACGTGCTCCCGGTCCCGCTCGGACCCGCGCTCGGTGCGCTCGCCCGCCACTGCCGACGTCCTTTCCCGTGCTATGCGACCTCCACCATTTGATCAAAATCACACCGGGTCCGGTGCCGGTATTTCTGCACGGTCGCGCGAAAAGAAGTGGCGCCGCCGTCCCGCCGCGCGGGTCGCGGGGAGGATGGGACAGGATGGTCACCGAGCGCGAAGGGAGATCGGATGGCGGGACGGGTGCGGCCGATCACGCTGGTCGGGACGCCGGTCCTGCACCGGGCGTGCCGGCCGGTGCAGGAGTTCGACGCGGCGCTGGCGGAGCTGGCCGACGACATGTTCGCCAGCATGTACGCGGCGGAGGGCGTGGGCCTCGCCGGCAACCAGATCGGCGTCGACCTGCGGATCTTCGTCTACGACTGCCCGGACGAGGACGGCGAGCGGCACAAGGGGACGGTCGTGAACCCGGTGCTGGAGCTGCCGGACCTCGCGGACCGTCGGCTCGACGACGACGAGGAGGGGTGCCTGTCGGTGCCGGGGCCGCACGCGCGCGTCGCCCGTCCCGACCGCGCCACCGTGCGCGGCTTCGACGTCAAGGGGAACCCGGTGACGGTCGAGGGGACGGGCCTGCTCGCGCGCTGCCTGCAGCACGAGACCGACCATCTCGAAGGCAAGGTCTACATCGACCGCCTGTCGGCCCGCGCGCGCAAGAAGGTCCTCAAGGAGTACGAGGCGCTGCGCGCCGCCGCCGAGGCGGAGTGAGCCGGGCGGAGCAGGCCGGGCCGGGCGGGGTCAGGGTGCCCAGACGGGCAGGTGGAGCGCCGACGGGTGGTCCGCGCCGCGCAGCACCTCGATCCGGACGCGGCGCGACGCGACGGCCCGCCCGGCGGGCTCGCCGCGCCCGTGGTTGCGGGCGAAGCGCGGGAACGCGCCGCCCGCGAGCATGACGCGCAGCCGGTGCCCGCGCCGGAACCGGTAGCCGGTCGGGTGCATCTCGATCTCCGCCCGGACGGTCTCGCCCGGCGCGGCGTCGATGCGGAGCATGCCGTCGGTGACGTTGCGGGAGGCGCCGTCCGGGCCGACGTCGCAGAGCCGGACGAACAGGTCGGCGTGCCCGGTGTCCGTCCGGACGTGGAACGCCGCCGACACCGGGCCGATCAGGTCGAGGCGGCGGTCGAGGCGGGCGCCGGTCAGCACGGCGACGTCGCCGCGCGCCTCGATCCGCCCGTTGTCGCGCTGCCCGCCCCGTCCGGGCGACAGCAGCGGCCCGCCGGTGGACGGCGTCGGGTCGAGCGGGTCGTAGGTGAACGCCGCCGGGTCGAGCGGGCCGGACGGCTCGTCCCAGGTCAGGCCGTGGGAGAGGTACAGCGGCGTCGGCGTGGTCTCCGGCGGGGGCCACTGCTGGAAGTCGAGCCAGCGGCCGGCCTTCTGCAGGTAGAGCCGGACGGGTGCGCGCCGCAGTTCCGCCGCGTCCCCGTTCAGGTGCGCGTTCAGCCAGGAGACCTGGTCGGCGAGGACGGCGCGCAGCGCCCTGGCGTCGTGCCCCCAGGGGCCGATGGTGATGCGGACCTGCCGTCCGGCGGCGTGCAGGGCGGCGAAGTCGCGGAGCTGGCCGCGCAGGAACAGGTCCCACCAGCCCGTCACCATGCTCGCGGGCGACGTGGTCGCGGCGACGCCCGCGCTGTGGTCCGTCTCCCGCCAGAACGCGATGTTCTCGGCGTTGCCGGTGACCTCGCGTAGGAACGACTCGGCCCGCCCTATCGCGGCGATGTCGGACTCGCCGACCGGGAGGTGCCGCATGGCGTGCCTGACGCGCCGGTTGTGCAGCGGGCGCTTCCGAGCGTCGCGCGTCCCCATCAGCGACGACCACACCAGCGTGTTGTGCAGGGCGAGCGCGCCGCCCGGGTAGAACGAGCTGACGAACTCGGACGCGGTGATGCCGAGCCCCATCGCCTCCAGGGGCGGGTCGGCGTACGGCGCGATCGCCCATTGCGTGTAGCCGAGGTAGCTCGCGCCGGCGGTCGCGACGCGCCCGTCGCACCACGGCTGGGCCCGCACCCACGCCAGCGTCGCGAGGCCGTCGTCCCGCTCGTCGTGGAACGCGTGGAACTCGCCGCCCGACCCGTGTATCCCACGTACATTCTGTATGACGACCTGGAAGCCGCGCCGCGCGAGGACCCCGGCGAACAGCCGGACGAGCGCCTGCCGCTTGCCGTACGGGGTCCGGACGAGCACGGCGGGCAGCGGCCCCGCGCCGCGCGGACGGTACAGATCGGCGACCAGCACCACGCCGTCCGGCATGGGAACCCGCAGGTCGCGGGCGATGCCGACGTCCACCGCCACGGCATCGGCCCCGGGCGGCCCGAGGAGACGGTCGGCCAGCCGGCCCGCCATCGACATGCGCAACCTCCGAGGAAGGGGAACCCTCACCGTCCCATGCCCCCCGTGGGGGCGGGGTCAGAGGGCGGCGAGGCGTTCGTACTCTTCCAGGACGCGCGCGAACTCGCCGGTCGGCAGCTCGCAGGCGTGGCCGTCCAGCCAGAGGTGCTCCAGCCGGACCGTCCGGACGTCCAGCCGCAGGTGGCAGGCGTTCCCCGTGTGCTCCCAGCCGGGACGCGCCGCGCGGACGACGTCGAGGTGGTGCCGGTGGCACTGCACGTCGTGCAGGAGGAACGCCGTCAGGACGTGCGGCGCGCCGCTCACCGCGCGGGCGGTCCCGGCGGCGCGCGAGGCCGCCCCCTCCAGGTCCACGCCCGATTCGACCAGTTCGGGGAAGAACACCCGGACGTGCTGCGCGACGCCCTCCGCCTCCATCGGCGCGCACGGCAGCCGCACCACCGCGTCCGGGTCGACGTAGCCGTGCACGGGGACGCCCGCGACGAACGACGCCCAGGCGCCCGGCACTGACGCGAGGAACCGGGCGCGGGTCAGCGCGTCCCGCAGGTCCGGGACCAGCCGGTCCGCGTCGATGCCGCGCGGCATGAAGGTCTTGGTGCCGCCGCGCAGCCGCCCGCCCGCCTCGTCCAGCACGGCGAGGTCGGCCCAGCACGCGCCCGAGCCGGTGCCAAGGACGCCGTGCGGGAGGCAGGCGTCGGGGTGCGGGGTGAGGCCGGCGACGTCCTCCAGCGTGGCGCGGGGCGTCCGGACCAGCGCCCAGCCGCGCGTCCGGCGGGACGTCCCGCCGAGCGCGAGCACCGCCGCCACGGGCTCGTCGCGGCCGGGCGCGGCGGCGCGGTGCGCCCGGTGCGAGTCCGCGTGCGCCTGCCGGAACACCGCGACGACCTGCCGGAACGTCTCGCCGTCCAGGCACAGGTAGGCGCCGCCCTCGCCCTCGATGGTGGCGAGGCCGTCCGCGACGCCGACCCGGAACACCCGTCCCGGCCAGGTCACGGCGGCGCCCGGACGGCCGAGCTCGGCGAGCATCCAGTCCAGCCCGAGGACGAACTCGGCGTCGCCGAGCAGCCCGGCGAGGGGCTCGTTGCCCGGCGCCGGGAGGCACGCGACCTCGCCCGGCCCGTCGACGCGGAACGCGACGGGCAGCTCCCGGTCCGGGACGAAGCGCTCCGTGCCGGACTGGAGCACGCCTTCGAGCATCTGCCGGTGCCGCACCGCCCCGACCTGCTCCAGGTACTCCTCCAGGCAGCGCAGCAGGACGCCCGGGTCGAGGTCGCAGGACGACCAGCCGCCGACGTCGCGCAGGTGCACGACCGCGCCGTCGTAGTCGAGCCGGTGGAAGCGGTACAGCTCCTGCCAGGGGTCGGGCCCGCCGGGTCCGGCCGGCCCGGCGCTCAGCCGGCCCTTGGCGCGGAGGATCGCGGCGACGTCCTCGCCCAGGTCGTTGAGCAGGAAGTCGCGCAGCGGGGCGTGCGCGGGGTCGGTCTCGACCGCGACGCGCACGCCGTCACCACGGATCCGCACCGGAAGCGCCATCGCCATTCGCGTGATTATGCCGATAAGCGAAGATCATCACCGGTATGGCGGAATGTTCGGTCCCGATTCGGGACCGGCGCCGCGCCCGGAGCGCCCCTGGAGCAGCCCTGGAGCGGCCCCGGAGCAGCCCTAGAGCGGCTCGTCGGCCATGTACGGCGGGGCCGGCTCGTACTGGATGTAGCGGCGCACCGTGCGCGCGTGGTCGCGCCCATGGATGCGGCCGATCAGCCACAACGCCATGTCGATACCGGCCGACACGCCTTGGCTCGTGACCAGGTCGCCGTCCACGACGTAGCGCGCGTCCCGGACGACCGTCACGTCACCGCGCGCCTCCAGCTTGTCCTCGGACGCCCAGTGCGTCGCGACCCGGCGTCCCCTCGCGACGCCCGCCTCGTGCAGGAGGAACGAGCCGGTGCACACGCTCGCCACCCAGTCGGCCCGCTCGGCGGTCTTCGCGATCCAGCCCGTCAGCGCCGCGTTGCCGATCTGCGTCACGCGGGCGCCCCTGCCGCCCGGCACCAGCAGGACGTCCAGCTCCGGATGGTCGTCGAACGTGCAGTCCGGCACGACCCTCATGCCCTTCGCGCAGCGCACCGGCCCGGGCCGCTCCGCGACCAGGACCGCCCTGTCGCCCTTGTCGCGCTGCGCGGCCGACGCGGTGAACACCTCCCACGGCCCCACGAAGTCCAGCTCCTCGGCGTCCTCGAACACCAGCAGCCCGTAGGTCGTCATGCGTACTCCTTCGTCCCTCGGAATCGGTCCCGGTAGTCGGACGGCGCCACGCCGACCCGCCGGTGGAACGCGCGCCGCAGCGTCTCGCCCGTGCCGAACCCGAGCCGCCGCGCCAGCGTCTCCACCGGCTCGTCGCCCTCGGCCAGCGCCCGCCGCGCCGCCTCGATCCGCACCCGCTCCACGTACACCGACGGCGGCACCCCCATCTCGGCGGTGAACCGGCGCTGCAGGTGCCGCGGGCTCAGCCCCGAGCATTCGGCCAGGTCGGCGATGCTGTGCCGGGCGCCCGGATCGGTCTGCACGGCCGTCACCGCGACCCGGATCGGGTCGGACGCCGGCTGCGCCGACCACAGCGGGACGCTGAACTGCGACTGGCTGCCCGGCCGCCGCAGGAACATCACCAGCTCCCGCGCGACCGCGTGCGCGGCCTCCCGCCCGTGGTCGTCCTCGACGAGCGCGAGCGCGAGGTCCATGCCCGCGGTGACGCCCGCGGACGTCCAGATCCGCCCGTCCCGGACGAAGATCGGGTCGCAGTCGACGCGCAGCGCCGGGTACTCGGCCCTGAGCTGCGCCTCGCGGCCCCAGTGGCTCGTGACGCGCCGCCCGTCGAGCAGGCCGGCCTCGGCGAGCAGGATGACCCCGCTGCACACGGCCGCGACCCGCCGGGCGTCCCGCGCCGCGTCCGTCACCCAGCGGACCAGCGCCGGGTCCTCGCGGGCGCGGTCGACGCCGGCCCCGCCCGCCACCAGCACCGTGTCGAACCCCTCCGGCGGGAGATCGCCGATGCCGCGGGAGGCGACGACGGGCAGCCCGCTGCTGGACGTCACCGGTCCCGCCTGCGGCCCCACGACCAGGCACTCGTACCGCCCGGTCGCCTGCAGGACCTCGAACGGACCGGTGAGGTCCAGCCCCTGGAACCCGTCATAGATCACGAACGCGACGCGCATGGCTCCAGGCTGCGGCCCGGCCCGCCATGGCGTCAACGACACGTGCCCCACAGATCGCGTCATGCTCCCATCGGAAAAAAAGGGATTGACACCGGTACCCGGCCTCAGACATGATCATCGGCATGGAGCTTTGATATCCGCACGGTCGAGCCGCCCGCATTCCCGCCGGGCCCGCTCCCGTCCTCCGCGCCGAAGGCGACATTCCGCGAACATTCTCACTGGTCGACGCGTACCCGCGTGACCAGCGTCTTCGCCATGCCTCCGGCCATTTCCCTCACCCTTTCACTGCCGCGATCCGACCTGCCCGGAGGTGGTTTCTTCATGCGCTCCAACAACCTTGAAAACATTCCGTTCCCCACGAAGAAGAAGCTCAAGAAGAACAAGACCGACTTCAGGTCGGCGACGTTCGCGAACAACCGCCGCGACACCGGCCGGATGCCCACCCGGCAGTTCAACCGGGGCCGCTGACGGCACCCCGGCCCCGGACCCACGCGTCCGGGGCCGGGAACTCCGCCCACACCACGGTCCGCGTCCCGTCGGCGCGGTATCCCCACCGCGCGGCGAGTCCCTGGACGATCCGCATCCCCCGGCCCGTCTCCGCGCCGGGGTCGTCCTTCACATAGGGCCGCGTGCCCGCCGCCCCGTCGTCGGTGACCTCCAGCAGCACCGCCCCCGGCGCGGCCGCGACGGTCACCGTCACGAGCCCGCCCTCCAGGCCCGACGCCGTGTGCGTCACCGCGTTCGCGACGGTCTCGCTGGCGGCCATCACCACGTCGTCCCGTCCCGGCAGGTCCGCCAGGAGGCCCCGGACGAACGCCCGCGCGCACCCCACCGACCTGCCGACCCCGGGCAGCGTGACCGTGCCGAGCACCACGAGCCCTTTCCCGTCCACACCACCGCCTCCCCCGTACCGGCCATGGCCGGCGACGCGGCCGGCGGTTCCGAGCACGTCCTCGACGCCCACGCAGACGGCCCCCTCGTTCCGAAAGCAGCCCGTCACCGCCCAGTACGTCTCCGCACCCGCCCCGCGTTCACTCCCGCCGGTACGCTCCCCGCCATGCCTCCCGCCCGCTTCACACCGACCACCCGCTCCGTGCCGACCACCCACGTCGTCGAACTGGACGCGGCGACCGTCACCAAGCGGTACCGGTCGTGGGACCTACGGCAACCGGAACGCGAATGGCGGGCGCTGACCCTGCTCGCCGAGCACGCGCCCGCGCTCGCGCCCGAGCCCCTGCGCTACGCCCCGGCGGAGGCACCGCCCAGCGTCACCATGTCCCGGCTCCCCGGCGAGCCCCTCTCGGCGCCGCTCTCGGACGCGCAGCTCACGGGGCTCGTCGAGGCGATGTCCACCTGCCAGAACGCGATCCCCGCCGCGGACCTCGCCGCCCTGCCGCCGCGGCTCCTCCATCCCCTGGACGCGTTGACGAACCTCCGCGCCTGGTCACAGCGGGTGCCGCCGCCCCCGGACGCGGCGACCGCCGCCGCCCTCGACGGGGCCCGCGGCTGGCTCGGCCGCCCGCACCTCGACACCGTGTTCGCCGCCGAACCGCCGCCCGTCTTCGGCACCGGCGACGGCAACCTCGCCAACGTCCTGTGGGACGGGTCGCGCGCCCGGCTCGTCGACTTCGAGTTCTCCGGACGCGGCGACCGCGCCTACGAGCTCGCCGAGGTCGCCGAGCACGTCTCCGCGAAGCACGTCCTGGCGCCCGGCGACCTGCTCGACCGGTTCGAGCTGTCCCCGTCCGAGCGCGCGCGGCTGCCCGAGTGCCGGCGCCTGCTGGCCGTCTTCTGGCTTCTCGCCCTGCTGTCCGACGACCCGGACCGTCCGCGCAACCCGCCCGGCACCCTAGCCCACCAGGCCGAACACCTGCTGGCGCTGCTCTGAGCCGCGCCTCGGGACCGCGCCTCGGGACGGCCGCCCCTCAGGAACGCCAGGGGCGGCCGGTCAGGCGCTCGTAGACCTCGATGTAGCGGGCGCGGGTGGCGTCCACGACGTCCTGCGGGATGGCCGGGCCGGGCGGCGTGCGGTCCCAGTCCAGCGTGCTGCTCCAGTCGCGGACGTACTGCTTGTCGTAGGAGCGCTGCGGTCGCCCCGGCTCCCACTCGTCCGCGGGCCAGAACCGCGACGAGTCGGACGTCAGCACCTCGTCGGCGAGGACGAGCGTGCCGTCGGCGGCGCGGCCGAACTCCAGCTTCGTGTCCGCGATGATGATGCCGCGCTCCGCCGCGATCTCGGCGCCCCGCTTGTAGACGTCCAGCGTCACGTCCTTCAGCCGCGCGGCGGTGTCCGCGCCGATCTCGGCCACGACGTCGTCGTAGGTGATGAACTCGTCGTGCCCCTCGGACGCCTTCGTGGTCGGCGTGAAGATCGGCTCGGGCAGCTTCGACGCCTCGACGAGCCCGTCCGGCAGGGCGATCCCGGAGACGGTGCCGCCCTTCTCGTACTCCTTCAGGCCGAGCCCGGCGAGGTAGCCGCGCGCGATCCACTCGACGGGCAGCATCGTCAGCCGCCGGCACCGGATCGCCCGGCCCGCCCACTCGTCCGGCACCTGGGTCGCCGAGATCACGTGGTTCGGCACCACGTCGGCGAGCTGCTCGAACCACCACAGCGACAGCTGGGTGAGGATCTTCCCCTTGTCGGGGATCAGCGTCGGCAGGACGACGTCGTACACGCTCACCCTGTCCGACGCGACGAGGATCAGGTCGTCCCCGTCCGCGTAGACGTCCCGGACCTTCCCCGAGTGCAGCAGTTCCACGCCGTCCCCCTCGAATCACCAATGCTCACGCCAATGATCCCAGCACCGGCTGCCCGGCCGTCCGCGTGGGTGCGCCCCTCCCGGGAGAAGCGCGCCTCTCGTCCCGTCCGGCGGGCGCTGCGACGCTTCCGGCATGAGCACTGACCAGCACGAATCCAAGGTCGTCCTCGTCACGGGGGCGAGCAGCGGCATCGGCGCGGCCACCGCCGCCCGCCTCGCCGGCGAGGGGCACCGCGTGGTCGCGGGCGCCCGCCGCACCGGCCGGCTGCGGGACCTCGCCGCCCGCTCCCCGGGCGTCCTGCACCCCGTCCCGGTGGACGTGACGGACCGCGACGGCGTCCGCTCCTTCGTCGAGACCGCCCGCGACCGGTTCGGCCGCGTGGACGTCCTCGTCGCCAACGCCGGGGTGATGCCGCTGTCGCGGCTCGACTCCCTGCTCGTGGACGAGTGGGACCGGATGATCGACGTCAACGTCCGCGGCCTGCTGCACGGCATCGCCGCCGTCCTGCCCGTCTTCACCGCCCAGGGGTCGGGGCATTTCGTGACCGTCGCGAGCATCGGCGCGCACCAGGTCGTCCCCACCAGCGCCGTCTATTCCGGGACGAAGTACGCCGCCTGGGCGATCACCGAGGGGCTGCGCCAGGAGTCCGACCCGTCGATCCGGGTCACGACGGTCTCGCCCGGTGTCGTGACGTCCGAACTCGCCGACACCATCACGGAGCCGGGCGCCGCGGAGGCCATGCGGGAGTACCGCGCGCACGCCATCGAGCCGGACGCCATCGCCGCCGCCGTCTCCTACGCCCTGGCGCAGCCGCCGGACGTGGACGTCAACGAGATCGTCGTCAGGCCCGCCCGCCAGCGCTGACGTCCAGCCCCCTGGGGTTCGCCGCCGCGGCAAAGGGTTCGCCTCCGGCGAGAGCCGGAGGCGAACACTGCTGCCCGGGGCGGTGGTGAGGCCGGGCGAAACCCTGATCAGTTCGCTGCGCGGAGCGGTGAGGAACCGGACGCCGACGCCGTGCCCGCCGCCGTGGAGGACCGCCGGCCGTCCGCGACCTTGCGGGTCTCGCGGAGGATCAGCAGACCGGTCATCGCGATCAGCGCCGAGGTCAGGCCGTGGATGCCGAACGCGGCGGCGGTGGAGCCGCGGTGGGCCAGCACGTTGATCATGTCGCCGAACGGGGCGACGGCCTCCATCAGCAGGACCCAGCCCAGGGCGCGGCGGTGGCCCGTCAGCAGCAGGACGCCGATGACCAGGCCCATCGCGAACTCGCGGGTGCCCTTCATGACCAGGAAGCCGTCCCCGTTCCCGGCGGGCCATCTCGGCAGGCCGACGCCCTGGGTGGACGCGGCCGGGGCCAGGATGAAGGACAGCCCGAGGTAGAGGACGAACAGGGCGCAGGCGGTGACCAGGACGGTGTTGACGTTCTTCAGCGACATGGCGCTTCTCCTTCGACGTTCGGAACGGGGGCGGTGCGAAGCGGGGCGGTGCGAAGCGGGGCGGTGCAAGGCGGGGCGGGGCGTCGTCGGCCTCACGATCCGGCGTCGCCCGGAGTGAGGATCTCCATGAGATGCCCGTCGGGGTCGCGGAAGTAGGTGCCCCTGCGGCCCTTGACGTGCTTGCCGTGATAGACCTGCCCGATCTCCTGGCATGCGGGATCGCCGTAGTGGGCGATCCCGCCGTGCCGGATGCGGGCGAGGGCGGCGTCGAACTCCTGCTCGCCGAGCAGGAACGCGTAGTGGTGCGGCTCGAAGTCGTCCAGCCGGTCGTAGTCGAGGGTGACCTTGTTGGCCAGCGTGACCGGCGTGAAGTGCGCCAGCGGCGGATCGACGGTCAGGCCGAGAATTCCGGCCAGGAACCGCGCCGAAGCCTGCGGGTCACGGGCGGGGACAATGGTGTGGTTCAGTTCCACGGTCATAGGGACTCCGATCAGTGCGGCCGTGTCAGACGTCGATCCGCTCGAAGATGTGCGGGTAGGACACGATGTCGTCGGGGAACTCGGCGGCCATGCGCTGGAACTCCGGGCTGCCGAACGCGGCGGCGAGCGCCTCGGTCGACTCCCAGACCGCGACGTTCATCAGAAGTCGGCTGTCCGCCGTTCCCTTGTGCATCTGCAGGGAGACGAATCCCGGCTGAGCCTTCATGAATTCGGCCTGCCTCCGGAAGAGCGGCAGGAACGCCTCGGTCCTCTCCCTCGGGACGAGGAACGTGTTGGCCAGGACGATGGGTCCGGTCTTCTCGGCGAACTGGGCGAACATCGGCGTGCTCGGGTCCAGGCTCTTCAGCTCGGCCATCTTCGGTACTCCCTCTCGCGGTCGGTCGTCGTGCCACGCGAATCCGCCAACGCTTGTTGGCCAACGTGTGTTGGCAAACGTAGATCGAGCCGCCTTGGATTGTCAACAGCCGTTGGCCTACACTTGTTGGCATGACCGGCGTCACGGAGAACCAGCAGGCCGCACGGCGTTCCGACGCCACCCGCGCCGCGATCCTCGCCGCCGCCCGGGTGCGGTTCGCGGAGGACGGCTACGAGAAGGCGACCATCCGGGCCATCGCGCGCGACGCGAAGATCGACCCGTCGATGGTGATGCGCTACTACGGCAACAAGGCGGCCCTGTTCGCGGCGGCCGTCTCGATCGACCCCGGGCTGCCCGGCCTGCCCGTCGAACCCCGCGAGGATCTCGGCCGCACGCTGGTGCGCCACTTCCTCACCCTGTGGGAGGAGAACGAGGGGCTCACCGCGCTGCTGCGGGTCGGTGCCACCGACCCCGCCGCCGCCGAGCGCATGCAGTTCGTGGTGCGCGACCAGCTGATCCCGCTGGCCCGCCAGGTGGGCCCGGAACCGGACCAGGCGCCGGCGCGAGCGGCCCTGTGCGCCTCGACCGTCCTGGGGCTCGCGCTGACCCGCTACGTGCTGCGTTTCCCGGCGAGCGTGGCGCTCGGCCGCGAGGAGATCGTGGACTGGCTCGGACCCACGATCCAGCGCTACCTCACCGCCCCCACGCCCTGAAGTGCCCGTCGAGGACGGCGCGAACGCGGCCGCAGGTCCGAGCCCCGGAGGGTCAGGCGGGCGGGGACGGCAGGCGGGCCGGGGTGCGGTCGGCGACCTGCTCGAAGATCATCGACGACCGGAAGCCGGTGATCTCGCGGCGGCCGGCGAGCCGGTCGACGAGGAAGGCGTGCAGGTGGTCGAGGTCCTGGACGGCGACGTGCAGCAGGAAGTCGTCGTCGCCGGACAGGACGAACACGCGGAGCACCTCCGGCAGCCCGCCCGCGAACTCCTTGAACGCGTCGATCGCGGTGCGGCTCAGCGGCCGCACCTGGATCGACACCAGCGCCTGGACGCGGCGGTTGAGCGCGGCCGGGTCAATGTCGGCGTGGTAGCCGCGGATCACGCCCCGGCGGGTGAGCGCGCGGACCCGCTCCAGGCACGTCGAGGGCGCGATCCCGAGCCTGCGGGCGAGCTCCCGGTTGGACTGCCGCGCATCCGTCTGGAGAAGCCGCACGATCTCCGAATCAAGTTCGTCCATGCCCGGGAACGTAACACCGATTTCAAACATTCGTTCGGTGCATCTGGTCAGGCTCGGCCAGTTGCCCGATTCTCTGTGAGGAAGGTGTGCGTTCGGAGGGAGAGCGATGTTCGAGCACGAACAGGTGGTCATCCGGACCGGCCCGCGCACGGGACTGCCCGTGATCATCGCCGTCCACTCGACGGCGCTCGGCCCGGCCGCCGGCGGCGTGCGGATGTGGCGGTACCCCGGCTGGCGGGACGGCCTCGCCGACGCCCTCCGGCTGTCGGCCGCGATGACCGCGAAGTTGGCGGCGGCCGGGCTGTCCAGCGGCGGCGGGAAGACCGTCGTCGCCCTCCCCGAGGGGACGGAGCTCGACGCGTCCCGGCGGCGCGACGCGCTGCACGACGTCGGCGACGCGATCGCCGCGCTGGACGGGGCGTACTCGGGCGGGCCCGACGTCGGCACGTCGCCCGCCGACATGGCGGTGATCGGCGAGATCACGCCGCACGTCTTCTGCCGCCCCGCCGAGGCGGGCGGCAGCGGCGACTCGTCCCCGCACACCGCGGACGGGACGCTCGCCGCGCTGCGCGCCGCCACCCGCCACCTGTACGGCACCCGGAGCCTGGCGGGCCGCCGCTTCGGCCTGATCGGCTTCGGCCGCGTCGGCGCGCACCTCGCGGGGCTGCTCGCGGCGGAGGGCGCCGAGCTCACGGTCGCCGACATCGACCCCGGCCGGCGGCGGGCGGCCGAAGCGCTCGGCGCCGCCTGGGCCGATCCCGGCGAGATCCTCGGCGCGGACGTCGACGTCCTCGTCCCCGCCGCCCTCGGCGGCGTCCTGTCCGAGCGGACCGTGCCGCGGCTGCGCTGCCGGGCCGTCGTCGGGCCCGCGAACAACCAGCTCACCGCCCCCGGCGTCGCCGACCTGCTGCACCGGCGCGGGATCCTGTGGGTGCCCGACTACGTCGCCGGCGCGGGCGGGGTGATCCACGCGGTCACCTCGGAGCTGCACCGCCTCGGCCCCGACGAGGCGCGGGCCCGCGTCGCCGCCATCGAGGACACCGTCACCGGCCTGCTCGACACCGCGTCCCGTCTCGGCCGGACCCCCGCCGAGGCCGCCGACGCCCTCGCCCGCCGACGCGTCGAGGCGGCGGCGTGAGCGACATCGCGCGGTCCAGAAGGGCCGAGTTCTTCGCGGCCGACGGCGGCGGCAGCAGGTTCGCCTTCCCGGCCGTCGGCGACGAGCGCCGCATGCTCCTCGACGTCCTCGGGTCGCAGCGGGCGACGCTGGAGCTGAAATGCGCCGGTCTGGGCGAGGAACTGGCGCTGCGGGCCGCCGAGCCGTCGACGCTGTCGCTGCTCGGGCTCGTCCGGCACCTCGCCGACGTCGAGCGCCGCTGGTTCCGGCAGGTGCTGGCCGGGCACGACGCGCCGCCGCGCTTCTCGTCCGCCGACGACCCGGACGGCGACTTCGACGGCGCCGTCCCGGACCCAGGCGTGATCGCCGCCGCCTGGGACGCCTGGCGCGACGAGGTCGCCTTCGCCGACGCCTTCGCGGCCGCCGCGCCCCACCTCGACGTCGAGGGCCGGGACGCCTGGCGCGGGACGGTCTCGCTGCGCTGGGTGCTCATCCACATGATCGAGGAGTACGCCCAGCACAACGGGCACGCGGACCTCCTGCGCGAACGCATCGACGGCGCCCGCGGCAAATGACCGCAGGGTCAGGACACGGTCCGCAGGAACGCCCCGGCGATCGTCCGGTACCCGGCCGCGTTGGCGTGCCCGTCGCCGGCGGTGCACTGGGAGGTCCAGGCGCAGATCCGTGCCACGTTCAGCGGGACGGTCCCGTACGGCGCCACCGTGACCTCGGTGGCGAAGTCGTGCGCGGCGAAGGCGGTGCTGACGTCGGCCACCTTGAAGCCGCTCGCCAGCGCCGCCGCCCGCTGCACGCCGTTGAACGCGTCGAGCAGCGGCACCGAGGCGATCGCGGTGATCCGGTCGCCCTTCACCCAGGACGCCAGGCCCGGGTCGTAGTAGGTCATCGAGGCGTAGACCGGGGTACCGCCTCCCGCCGCCCGCAGCCCACCGGTGATCCGCGGCAACTCACCGAGCAGGCTCCCGACGCCCTTCAGACCGCAGGCCACGTCCCCTCCCAGCAGGCAGCCGGTGTTGTTGACCCCGATGCTCAAGGTGACGTACCGGACGCGCCCGCGGTGCCGCTTGAGGAAGTCGAGCGCGGCGTTCATCTGGGAACCGGCGGCGTAGGCGCAGATCCCGCCGCGGAGCATGGTGGTGGTCGTCTCGCCGGGGCATCCCAGCTTCACCAGCCGCAGGCTGGGCTGGCGCGCTTTGAGCGCGGCGTGCAGGTCGTCGGTGTAACCCTCGTCCGTCGGACCCCGCCCCGCCTGAACCCCCACCGCCCCCGAGTCGCCCAGCGCCAGGTAGTACGTCGCCGAGGCGGCCCGCGCAGGCCCGGCCCCCAAACCGAGAACGAGCGCCACCACCGCGCCCAGCACGCTCACCCGACTCGCCAACCGGATCACGCCCTCTCCCAGAAGCGCCCGAATCCGATCCTGGACGCGACAGAGCGGCGAGACTAGAGCCCCGACTGACAATAAACAAACATGTTTGTCTATCTGGCGACGTACTCGGCGGACGGCCGGACGGTCACCGCTCGCGGACGACCTTGAGCTCGATATCGAGCTCGAACGGTACGGCGAGGGCGAGCCAGTCATGATGCACACCGGTCGCGACGTACCCGCCGGTGGCATCGTCCAACTCGTACGTGTACACGGCGAACGCCGGCGCGGTCTGGTCGGTCTCCACACGCCAGTAGTGCCGGATCCCGGCCTCCGCGTACAAGGCGGGCTGCGTCCGCCGGTCCTTGCGCTTGGTGGACGGCGACACGACCTCCGCCACGAGAACCACCGACTCGGCCGGGATCGGACGTTCGTAGACGTCATGAGCGGCGGAGTACACCACGATGTCGGGAGCGATCTCGACCGGCTCCACCTCGTCGTCGTCGAGAAGGACGTCCACGTCGGTGTCGACCTGCCAGGTATCCGGAGCGGCGTCCTCGATGCGCGTCGCCAACCGCCGCGCGATGCGCTGATGGATCGGACGAGGGCGTGGGCGTACGACGAGTTCACCGTGGACGAGGCTCACGCGCACCGGCAGGTCTTCCGGCAGCGCCTCGTAGTCTGCCCGAGTCCACGTGTCACCGGACGGCAACGGCAGAGTCAGCACATGCATGGCTCGGGGCGCCTCCGGTCGGAGTGGGTGCGGGCGCTCGGCAGAGTACCTTCAGCGCTTCCGGCGGCGCTCGGGTGGAAGACGGGGCCGGGGTTCGGCGAAGTACGGGTGATCGTTGGCCGAACACTCGAAAGGTTCCGCAATGAGCAGGACAGGTACGTGACCGCCGAGGTGGGCGAGTCACCGACCGACCTCGACATCGTGGCGGGGTTCCGGCAGGACCCGGAGCGGTTCACCGACGTCCACGACCGGTACTTCCGGGACGTCTACCGGTACGTCGCCGGCCGGCTGGACGCCCAGACCGCCGAGGACATCGCCGCCGAGACCTTCTGCCTGGCGTTCGGGAAGCGCGACAGGTTCGATCCGCGGCGCGGCAGCCTCCGCGCCTGGCTGTTCGGGATCGCCACGAACCTCGTCGCGCAGCACCGCCGCAAGGAGGCGCGCCGCTACCGGGCGCTGGCGCGCAGCGCGGGCGACGCCCCCACGGTCGGCAGCCACGAGGACCGCGTCGTCACCGAGACCGCCGCCTCGCGCATGCGGCCCCAGCTGGCCAAGGCGCTCGCCTCGCTCTCCCCTGGTGAACGCGACGTGGTGCTCCTCGTCGCGCTGGCCGAACTCAGCTACGACGAGGTCGCGGATGCGCTCGGAATCCCCCAGGGCACGGTGGGCTCCCGGCTTTCCCGGGCCCGCAAGAAGCTCCACGACGCAATCCGGCCGGAGGCATTCCATGGATGAACTGACGATGCTCGGCACAGCGCTGGCCGGGCCCGAACCGTCCACCGACACCGTGAACCGCAGCCGGCACCGGCTCCAGAACACCATGCGCGGCGGCCCCGCCAAGCCCAGGCGCAGGAAGCGCTGGATCGCCGCCGGAGTCGGGCTCACGGCCGCGGCAGCGGCGGCGGCCATGGTCGTCTCCGACCTGTCGGCGCCGGACGCGAAGAAGGAGCCGGTCCTGTCCGGGCGGCAGGTCATGCTCGCCGCCGCGACCACCGCGGAGTCCAAGCCCGCGAGCTCCGGCACGTACTGGCACATGAAGTCGGTCGAGACGCTGGGCAAGGTCACCCAGGTCTCCGAGTCGTGGACGCGGCGCGACGGTGCCACCTGGCTCAGCGTCGCGCCCGGCCTGGTCAGCCGCGTCGAGAAGCGTCCGCTGATCAGGACCAGCACCCTCGACTTCGCGGGGGTCCAGCGGCTGCCGACCGACCCCGACGGGCTCAAGGCCGCGCTGCTCAAGAGTTGCGCGGTCCGGAGCGGCTGTGACCAGCCGGTGCGCACCGTGAGCCTGCTGGAGTCGATGCTCTTCGCGGTGCCCGCCCCGCCGAAGGTCCGCGCCGCGGCCTACCGCGCCCTCGCGGCGATGCCCCACATCGACAACCTCGGCAGGGCGGCGGGCGGCTACCGGCTGAGGATCTCGTACATGAACGACGCCGGCACGCGCGTCGACGGCACCGAGACGATCGTCGTCGACCCGAAGACCACGCAGTTCCGCGTCGAGGGATGGGCCGGATTCGGGGACGGCGGCGTCCCCGCCGGGCCCTCGCAGACGGCGTCCGGCTGGACGGACACGCTGCCCGGGCGGATCGTCCCCTGGAGCAAGCAGAGCCCCTACATCGAAAAGGAGAACAAGCAGCTCAAGGCCCAGAACCACTGACCCGTGTATCGCGAGCGTATCGAAAATCGCATACGCCGCCACAACAGGCGTCCGTCTTCACTTGAGCCACGGGGGCCGCATTGGCGGGCACTATCGGTCGCCGATAGTGCCCGCCGGTGGTCCCGTAACGGTCGATTCATCGATCAGGAAGGGACCGTGATCATGGACTCGGATTCCGTGCGTGGCGTCGATCGGCGGCGGCTGCTCGGGTGGGGCGGCGGGTTGGCGGCCGCCGGCGTCGTGACGGCCGGCGCGTCGCTGGTGGGTTCCCCGTCCGGGCATGCCGTGGCCGCGGGACAGCGCCTTCCGGCCTCGACCGGCCCCGGCATCCCACCGGCCACCCGTCCCGGCGGAGCCTACGACCGGTACGTGGCGAAGCTGGCCGCCGAGGGCAAGTTCTCTGGCGTGGTCCTGTTGTCGCACAAGGGCCGGACGGTGCTGTCCCGCAGCTACGGCATGGCCGACGAGGAGAAAGGGATCCGCAATCACGAAGGCACCGCGTTCAGTCTCAGCTCGGCGGGCAAGCCGTTCCACGCGGTGGCCATCTTGCAGCTGGCGCAGCAAGGCAAGCTGAATCTGTCGGACACGGTGGGCGCCCACCTGAAAGGCTTCGCGAAGGACGTCGCCGAGAAGGTGACCATCCACCACCTGTTATCCGGCACATCCGGGCTGGCCAGCCCGGATGAGAACGTGCAACACGTCTTCCGGAGCCGGAAGGAAGTGCACAGGTATTACGAGCACCGGGCGCGGCAGGCGAAACCGGTCGGCGTCCCGGGCGTTCCCGACACCTCCCACGCGGAGGCGGAGGTCACCATTTCCGCGCTGATCGTGGAGGCCGTGGCCGGCACGACGTACTGGGACTACGTCCAGGAGAACATCTTCAAGCGCTGCGGCATGACCGGCTCGGCGTTCTACACCCGGCCGCAGTGGCTCACCGACGAGCACATCGCGCACCCGTACATGACGCTGGCGGACGGCAGCCAGGTGGACGCCGTGCGCAACCTGGACAAGAGCAGCCCCGCCCGGGAGGTCCTCGGCAAGAACCCGGGCCGCGCCTTCATCGACGCCCCCGGAGACGGCGGTTTCGTCACCGCGCCGGATCTCGTCCGGTTCGCGCAAGGGCTGGGCGACGGCACGCTGCTGGACCGGCCCTGGGCCGATGTGCTCACCGCACCCAAGATCCCCCACCAAGCGGCGTCGTTCGGGGCGTACGGGATCCCGGTCTCCATCGTCGGCGGCCAGTGGATGTACCAGCGCGCCGGCGGCAACCCCGGCGTCGCCGCCAACTGGGACATCTACCCGTACACCGGCTGGGTCGGCGTCATCCTCGGCAACCGCGACGGCGTGCCCCTCCAGGAGATGATCGGCCAGGAGATGCAGGCCATCACCGGCGTCTCGCCCGGCGGCGGCGGTGGCGGCGGCGGCTGAAACGGCCTGACGGCGGACACGGGACGTCACGCGAAATCCGATGGTGCGGCGCGGCTCTTGCGTCAAGAATCATCGGATGCGCGAAGTGAAGCCGTCCGACGGGATCATCAGCCTGTCCCCCCTGCGGCCGGACGATGTGGAGGCGCACCTCGCAGGGGAGGACGAGCAACTCGTTCGGTGGCTCAACGGCGGTCCCGGCACGCGGGAGGGCATCGAAGCGTACTTCCGGCACTGCCGGGAGCAGTGGGACACCGCAGGGCCGCTCCGCGCGTTCGGCATCCGGACGGGTGCTGACGAGGTGCTCGCAGGCACGATCGACCTGCGGTTCGCGGGAGAAGAACTGGCGCCCGGCCAGGTGAACATCGCCTACGGCCTCTACCCGTCCTGGCGGGGACGCGGCCTGGCCACCCGCGCGGTCCTGCTGGCGTCCCAGTACGCGGCGAGCGAGGGCGCGGCGGAGGCGGTGATCCAGGTAGAACCGGAGAATCCCGCCTCCGCCGCAGTCGCGCAGCGGGCAGGATTCACCCCCGGCGACCCGACGCACCGCAAACACGGCACGCGCTTCGACTGGTACATCCTGAACCTGCAAGCCCCTGCCCGATGACGACCAGCAGTCCTGGTCAGGTCCGTCACTGCCACGCCTGCGGTGCTAGCACTGGCAGATCCTGCGCCACCGCCACGGTCGCGATGTCCTCCAGCGCTATCGGCCCCTCACTGCGATCGCGGCCGAATATCTCATGCATCTGCGGCGTCCAGACCGCCTGCGGGTCGGCCAGGTCCCACTCGGCCCAGCCCATCCCGCCATCCGCTGTACCCGCTCCCTGCCGGAGAGGGAGACCTCGCGCTCGTTAAGCATCCGTTCTCGTAGGCAGCCGATAAAGCCATCCGGCAGCCCAGCGCCAGCGAGGCCCGGACTGATCTCCAGCAGGCTCGCCCCGGTCGCCTCCTCGCCGGCTCGGCCGTCGATGGTCATGAAGGCCTCATGGATGTCGTCGCGGATCTCCCAGCGGATGCGCAGGCGGCGGAACCAGTGCAGCAGGCCGATGGTGCGTTCGACGACATAGCGGTGGACGCCCAGCCCGGACCGTGCGGGTGCCGTTGCCGTCGGTCAGCAGGTGGTGCTTGGAGCCCGCTCGGCCGCGGTCGACCGGGCTCGGCCCGGTTTTGGGCCGCCCTTCAAGCCCGCACGTGGGAGCTGTCGATCACCGCCCTGGACCAGTCCAACTGCTCGGCGGCCTGCAGCTCCTCCAGCAGCAGCCGATGCAGACGTTCTCACACCCCGGCCTGGTGCCATTCGCCCAGCCGCCGCCAGCACGTCATCCCCGAACCGAACCCCAGTTCCTGGGGCAGGAACTCCCACCGGATCCGGGTGTGCAACACGTGTCCGCCGGGCGCGCCGGGCAGACGTGAAGCCCAACAGGCCCCCAGCCCACCGGCGGCACGAACTCTGCACGCCTATCTCCGGTTGAGATGACTGACATTCCGAATCATCGCCCCAGATGAGGAAGCGCCGGGGGCAGATCGACGCTTCTGCCTACGTGACGGCATCGAGAAGGCTGCCGGCCACACGACAGCACTTCCGCCCGCGCCGGTATCCCGGCTCGTCCCGACAAGTAGGTGCACATGTCCGCATCATCCGAAGCCAGGACCTCGCTCCGAGGCCCGGCCGCGACGGCCCCGCACGGCGTGCCGGGGTGGCTGGTCGCACTGCTGGCCGTCGCCTCCGGCATGACAGTCGCCAACCTCTACTACGCCCAGCCCCTCCTGTCCTCGCTGAGCGGTGTCTTCCACACCAGCACGGCCACCGCCGGCACATTGATCACGCTCACCCAGGTCGGTTACGTGATCGGCATGCTCTTCCTGGTCCCGCTCGGCGACAGGCTGGAGAAGCGCAACCTGATCACCGTCCTGCTGACGGTCACGACGCTCGCCCTCGTGGCGGCGGGGCTCGCCACCAGCTTCCCCATGCTGCTGATCGCCTCGCTGGTCAGCGGCGCCACCTCGGTCGTCGCCCAGATCCTGGTGCCCTTCGCCGCCAGCCTCGCTCCCGACCACGCCCGCGGCCGCATCGTCGGCAGGGTGATGAGCGGCCTGCTCACCGGCATCCTGCTCTCCCGCACGTTGAGCAGTCTGGTCTCGGACCTCGCAGGCTGGCGTGTCGTCTTCCTCGGCTCCGCCGCCCTGATGGCCGTGCTCGCCATGGCCCTGCGCGCGGCCCTGCCCCGGCACGCGCCGACCACCACCATCCCGTACCACCACGTGCTGCGCTCCACCGTCCGGCTGGTGCGCACGCACCCGGTGCTACTGCGCCGTGGCCTCTACCAGGCGGCGATGTTCGGCGCCTTCAGCGCGTTCTGGACCACGGTGTCCTTCGTCCTGACCGGCCCCCACTTCCACTACTCCCCGGTCGGAGTAGGTGTGTTCGCCCTCGTCGGCGCGGCCGGAGCGGCCATCGCCCCGCTCGCCGGGCACTGGGCCGACCGTGGGCTCGCCCGCCCCATGACCGGCATCGCCTTCGTGGTCGCCGCCCTCGCCTTCGCACTCGCCGGGTTCGGCGGACACAGCGTCATACTGATCGCCTTGGCCGCGATCCTCATCGACATGGCAGTACAAACCACCCTGATCCTCGGCCAGCACATGGTCTACCAGCTCGACTCCGCCGCCCGCGCCCGCCTCAACAGCGCCTTCATCGCCATGTTCTTCGTCGGCGGCGCGGTCGGCTCGCAACTCGGCTCCGCCGTCTACCACACCGGCGGCTGGACTGCCCTGACGGTCCTCGGCGCGGCCCTCCCCTTGGTCGCCTTCCTCTACTGGACCACCGAGCGGCGGCAGCGAGCGGCGGCGAAGCCGGAGACCGCGAGCCTGTAATGGCGGCCGGCCCCAGGGAAGCCGCCCTGGGACCGGCCGACAAGGTGCGCTGGCAGACAGCACCGCATGCGCTATCGGTCAAGGCACCCCCGACCGGGCACCTAGCGTCACCGAGGTACGCACAGCACGGCACGACAGGAGGCGGACCGTGACCACCAACTTGCCATCCCCGCACAGCAGCCAGCCCCGGCTGCACCAGAAGGGCGAAGTGATCCAGGAGTTCGGGACCGTCAAGCAGTTCCCCATCGCCGAGCACGCGGGCGAACAGCTCGACACCATCGCCGAACGCGTCCAGTCCCTGGGCGGCGTCGCGGTGCGAGACCCGCGGCACGTCGCCGAGATCAGCTCGATCCCGCGGCCCCCGGACGGCAGGCGTGGTTCCTGGCCGGGCATCTGGTCGACACACCGTTGGTCCACGCCTGAGGAAGGCCGCGACCTCGGTCCGTCGTACGTGACCCCGGCACCTGCGGGTCATGAACCGGCGCACGCGCACGACGTCCCATCGTCCGCATACGATGCAGCCAAGATCGAAGCCCGTCGCCTTCACGCCGGACGGAGCGCTGTTCGACCAGGAGCGGATGATGGATCTGCGGCAGATGGAGGTCGTCGTCTCGGTGGCGGACACGGGCGGTTTCACGGCGGCTGCACGGCGGCTGCACGTGGTCCAGTCCGCCGTGTCCAGCACGGTCCGCGCCCTCGAACGCGAACTGGGTGCGCCCTTGTTCGACCGCACTACACACCGTGTCTCCCTCACTCCGGCCGGCGAGGCGTTCGTCCCCGCCGCACGCGCGACGCTCCGCGCCGCCGAACTGGCCCGGGAGGCCGTCGATGCCGTAGGGGGGCAGCTGCGCGGGCGGGTGACGGTCGGCACGATGCAGGGGGTATGGGCGGGACTTCACCACGCCTTGGCCGCGTTGCGTGCGGAGCATCCCGGCGTGGTCGTGCACCTGCGACAGGCGGCCGTCGCCGACATCCGGCAGGCGCTGCGTGAGGGCACGGTGGACCTCGCCGTAGTGGCGCTCGACCGCCAGCAGCAGCGCGGGCTCACGACCCGGCTGCTCTCCCGCGAGGACATGGTGCTACTGGCGGCGCCCCGGCGGGTACTCGCCGGAGCGACACCGAGTGGCGAGGTCCGGCTCGCCGACATCGGCCAGTTGCCCCTGGTGGACTTCACACCCGGCTGGGCCATCCGTTACGCGGTCGACCGCGCCTTCCGGGCCGCGGGCGTCGACCGCGGCACGACGTTCGAGGTGAACGACATCGGCGCGGCAGCCGAGCTGGTCCGCAACGACCTCGGCGTCTGCATCATGCCCAAGTCCATTGCGGACCGCTTCCCCGATCTGCCCCAGTACCGGTTCGACCGGCACGCCCCGAACTGGAAGATCATGGTGGTACGACCTCCCGGTGAGGCACCGCCGGCGGTCGCCGCGCTGCTACGGCACATCACCTGACGGCAGCCGGGTCGTTCTCGGCCGCCACAACGCCGAACGTCACGCCAAGCTGCTTGCAGGACCGCGGTCCGAAGGAAAAACGCATCCGGGCTCGATTTCGATGTGCCCGGCCGCCGAGTCCGGTGCGGCGTTGATGGCGTAAGCGCCGTGGCGCGGCAGGCGGTCGAACGCCTCGAGCCGCCCCGCAGCGCCACTGCCGGCGACGGCGCGTGCTAGTGCCGCATCAGGCTATGTTCGCCCCCTGGTGACCCGAGGCGGGACCAGTCCGGCCGGCCACTCCCTCCTCGGGCATGATGGGGCCATGGAGGATCAAGCGCCCCTTGGATCCGGTGGCACCCAGGCGCCGATGAGCCGAGAGATTCTGCTCGATGAAGTGGTGGACCCGGTCAAGGCGACGGCCCGTATCCAGATCCGCCGCATCCGGATCGCCCCTGGCCATCCTGCCGGTCGACACATCCACAACGGGCCCGTGTTCGGCAGCATCGAATCCGGCTCGGCCGTCTACCAGATCGCAGGCCAGGAGCCCTCGGTGCTACGCCCCGGGGACGTATTCCACGAACCCCAGGGCGCGGTGATCGAAAAGTTCGACGCCACAGAGGAAGGCGTCACCTTTCTGGGCTACTTCCCGCTCGCCGCCGGCGAGGAGCCTGCGATCGAACCGCCCGCCGGATCCTGACAAGGTCGGGACACACCGCTCAGGCAACGTCGAGCGCGAAGTAGCGCAGGGCGGTGTCTTGGGCCTCGATCCGTTCATTGACGCGGCACTAGTTCGTCGGGTGCATCATTGCCACGCCCCCACGGTGCTAGCGCTTGATGTGCGTCAGGAACTCCGCGAACGCCCGCCGGTCGAACACCAGTCTCGGGCCGTCCGGATCCTTGCTGTCTCGTGCGACGACGACATTGGGAAGAGCGCCAAGCTCGATGCAATCTCCGCCGTTGTTGGTGCTGTGGCTGCTCTTACGCCAGGAAACGTTGTGCAGGTCCATCTCGTCTGACACCTCCACGACCGGCGCGGCTCCAGCCGGTCCTACCGTTTGACGCTCGTCAGGAAGGATGCGAAGGCGTGCCGGTCGAACACCAACCTGGGGCCGTCCGGGTCCTTGCTGTCCCGGACGGCCACCGTCTCCGGCAGCGACGCCAACTCCACGCATTCGCCGCCATTGGACGTCGTGTAACTCGACTTCCGCCAGACAGCCCCGGTCATGTCGATCACGGCGTTTCCTGGGGCGCTAGTGCTTGATGTGCGACAGGAACTCCGCGAAGGCGCGCTGGTCGAACACCAGCCTGGGGCCATCCGGGTCCTTGCTGTCCCGGACGGCCACCGTCCCCGGCACCGACGCCAACTCAACGCAGTCGCCGCCGTTGGGACCGGTGTAGCTCGACTTGCGCCACGTAGCCATGCTCAAGTCCATTTTTCTCGCACCACCTTACGAATTAGGTCCATCGACTGTCCCACGGGCAACGCCAGTGAGCGAATCTCGATGAGTGTTCGGCTGACGACCGCGATGTCTTCCGGATCACTCAAAGTCAGTCCACGAGCTGCCATGTCCGCGTAGGCGATCTCGCTTCGGTCCGGCAGCGTAGCCAGGTTGAACGCCCCCACGTTGCCCAGGTGTTCGCCTCGACTCGGCACGACCTGAACGGTCACGACCCCCTGTTCCACTTGGTAGAGGACCTGCTCCAGCTGCTCCTTCATCACGTCTGGGTCGCCGACGGGCCTGTAGATCGACACCTCATCCTGAAGCACCGAGAAATTCGGTGGAGGCGGGTTGCCTCTGGTGAGAATGCTCTGACGATTGATGCGTGCCTCTACGGCGTCTTTGTTGCCCTTGAGCAACGCGGAGGCATAGGCCGGGGTTTGCAGAAGCCCATGAATGAGCAGCGGCTGGTAGGACTGGAGCATTTCCGCTTCGGGTTCGACGGTGTGCCAGTCGAACCAGGTGGGGAAGGTGGCGTCCTTGACCAGGTCGTCGTAGAGGTCGAGGAGCTCGCCGTCCGCGTCCAAGGCGTGGTCCATGGCTTCGGCGAACTCGCGGGTGCAGCGGGTGCGGCCGTTCTCGACCGCGCCGATGTACTGGGGCTTGACTCCGAGCCCGCCGTTCGCGCGGCGGCCGAGCGCCTCCTGCGTCCAGCCCTTCGCCTCGCGGAGCCGGCGGAACCGGCGCCCGAAGGCGAGCAGCGTCGGCGAGACCGTCCCGCGCTTGCGCTGTGGAGCCATGTCCTCATCCTCCCTCTTTCGGGGCACCCAACCAACACCCAAGTGGCGGGGGCGCATGCACCACGGCTTGCCATGCGCGACATGCGTTTTGTCACGCTGAGTGCTTCGATTATGGCTGACTGTCATCAAGATGCAAAGGAAGTATCCACGGCCAGTCAGGGATGGTGTCCGATGTCGCCTACTTCGTTCGCCTCGGAGGTGCCGATGCTGGTGTTGGAGCCGGATGATCGGGCTCCGGGGCTGGCGCGGCGGTTCCTCGCGGAATGGTTCCGCGAATGGGGTTCGCGCGACGACTACATCGGACGCGTCCTGGTGAGCGAGCTCGTCACGAATTCGTGCGTGCACGGCGAAGGGCCGGTCGTGGTGCGGGTGTTCCGGGACGAGCGGGACGGCGGCGCCGTGATCGAGGTGTGGGACGGCGACAACGGGCGTCCGGTGGTGTGCGCGGAGGACGTGCAGGCCACGTCGGGGCGCGGGGTGTTCATGGTCTCGGAGCTCGCACTCTCCTGGGGCACGCGGCCGCTGGTGGAAGGCGGAAAGGTCACGTGGGCGAAATGCGGCCTCTAGCAGGTCGTGCGGTTCGGCTCCGGCTCGGCAGGGTGCGGGCCTTTCGGCCGGTGCGTTCGGCGCAGGGCGAGGTTCTGTTCCAGCGGGCTCGTGAATCGCGGGTGGAGGCGGTCGGTGCGCTTCTCACGTGCCGGTTGTTCTCGGCCCGGTGAAAGTCCCGCGCGAGACAAGGAGATGGGGCAATGGGCAAGCACGACAACAGCGGCGACACGCATCGGCCGGGGCAGCCGATTCCGCCGGACAAGAAGGACGACGACAACACCGGTGGCGGCGGGAAGAGGGGAAAGTGACCACATCCGAACTCGTCCGGCGGCTGCGGGAGAGCGATGACCTGCGCAGTCCTGAGTGGGAGCGGGCGATGCACGCGGCGCCGCGCCATCTGTTCGTCCCGGATCGGGCCTGGTGCACGCCCGACGGTGGCGGTGCTCCTTTCGCGATCGACCGGTCCGCCGATCCGGAGCGGTGGCGGGAGGCCGCCTATGCCGACGCCGCGATCGTCACGCAGGTGGACGACGGGGCGGGCGATCCGGCGTCCGGAAAGGGGGCGTGGACGTCGTCGCTGTCGGCGCCCGGGGCGGTGGTGAGCTTCCTCGAACTGCTCGCGCCCCGCGATCACGACCGCGTGCTGGAGATCGGTACGGGGACCAGGTGGACGGCGGCCCTGCTGTCGTCCAGGCTCGGCGCCAGGCGGGTGACGTCCGTCGAGGTGGACGAACGGGTCGCGGAGAGGGCGGCGGCGAACCTCAGGGAGGCGGGGTTCGCGCCGGACCTGGTGGTCGGCGACGGCGAGAAGGGCGTGCCCGCGCGGGCGCCGTTCGACCGGGTCCACGTGACGTGCGGGGTCACCGTCCTGCCGCCGAGCTGGATCGAGCAGACCCGGCCGGGCGGGGTGCTCCTCTTCCCGTGGATGCCGTCGTTCGGGGACGGGCACAAGGCGCGGCTCACGGTCACGGGCGACGGCCGCGCGATCGGGCGGTTCCGCGGGTCGGCCGATTACATGATGCTCCGGTCGCAGCGCAGTCCCGGGTTCGGTGACCTCGGCCGGGACGGCGAGGAGTCGCGGACGCGGCTCGACCCTCGGACCGTGGACGGCGACTCGTCCGGGCGGACGTCGCGATCGCCGGGATGCTGCCCGACGTGCTCGGTGACGAGCGGATCGTCCGGGGGCGGCCGAGCCTGGTGCTCGTGGACGAGGCGGGCACGTCGTGGGCGCGGTGCTCGTACCGGGCGGGCGCGGACGACTTTCCGGTGGTGCAGGGCGGTGAGCGGCGGCTGTGGGACGAGGTCGAGGCCGCCTACCTGCGCTGGGTCGGGTGGGGAAGTCCGGGCCGGGACCGGTTCGGGCTGGTCGCCGGCCCGGAGGGGCAGCGGGTCTGGTTCGACCGTCCGTCCAACGTGATCTGAGGCGGGCGGTTCGGCGTCACGAGCGGGATGGGACGAGACCGGCGGCGAAGCGGTCGATCTGGGCGGCGAGTGCGCCGGGTGCCTCCAGCGGGGACAGGTGGCCCGTGTCCTCGATGACCGTCATGCGGGAGCCGGGGATGATGGGCAGCAGGTCGGCCTCCAGCGAGGCGGGCGGGTCGACGCGGTCGTGCCGTCCGGCCAGGACGTGGACGGGGACGTCGATGGCACCGGCGGCGTCGGAGATGTCGGCGGTGATGCCCTGCCGGGGCCAGGCGAGCCGGGCGTCGTCGCCTGCGGCGAGGCTGTCGGCGATCACCTGTTCGCGCAGGTCGGCGGATAGGGGCCGGTGGGTCAGGACGTGCTGGAGCGCGTCGGCGACCGTCGCGCGGCTGTCGTAGGCGTGCGACAGCGCCTCCGCCGCCGACGCGTCCACGGTCGGGCGCGGCGGGGCTGGGGCGACGAGGACGAGCCCGGCCAGCCCGGCGGGGCGCCGCGACGCGACGAGCTGGGCGGTCTTCCCGCCCATCGAGTGCCCGACGAGCACGTACCGGTCGAGGCCGAGCCCGCGGACGACGTCCAGCGCGTCGTCGGCGAGGCGCTCGATCCCGTAGGGCCCGGGGAGGTCGCGGGCCGCGCCCCAGCCGCGGTGGTCGTAGGACACGACGGTGCGTCCGGACGCGAGCCGGTCGATCACCGGCGCGAAGGTGCGGTGGGAACCGCCCCAGTAGTGGAGGAACACCAGCGCCGTCGGCTCTCCGTCGCGCACCCACACCGGCAGGCGTCCGCCCTGGACGTTCACGTATCGCTTGTCCATCTGGACTCTCCTTTCGTCTGCTTCGACGCTACGAACCGGCGACCTCTCGGAACAGGTAAGCTCCGGCCTGTCTATGGTGAAAAACGGACAGCGAGACGGCATCCGATCGCTGCGCTACGCGGCGGACGGCGGCGTCGAAGTCATCACGTTCCCTCGGCTGCGAGGAATGCCCGCAGGTGGTGAGGAACCTCCCTTGCAGCGGGCCGACTTCCACGTGCTCGCGATCGTCGATTCGGGGCGGGGAGCGGTGACGGTGGATTTCGTCCATCACCGCCTGGAGCCGGGCACGATCGTCTGGATCCGGCCGGGCCGGGTGCACCGCTGGGACGACATCGAGAACCTGGACGGAACCCTTGTGCTCTTCCGTCCCGAAGCCGTCCCGCACGGCTCCCCGGGCGCCGAGCCCTTCGGGCCGGTCACCTGGCGGCGGCCCGAACGCCCCGCACTGGTCCGCCTCGCCGCCGACCACCTGCGCCGCGAGTACGACGCGTCCCGCGCCCGGCCGATACCCGGCGGTACCGCGATCCTGCGCGCGCTGCTGGAGGTCCTCCTGCTCCGTGCCGCCGACTGCGCGCCTCCGCCGCCCGCCGGGCGCGAGGCGTTCACCGCCTACGCGACGGCAGTGGAGGCGCACTTCGCGACGTCGCGGGAGATCGCCTGGTACGCCCGGCGGCTGGGCTACTCGCCGCGCACCCTCAGCCGGGCGACGCAGGAGGCGACCGGTCGCAGCGCCAAGCGGTTCCTGGACGACCGGGTGGTGCTGGAGGCCAAGAGGCTCCTCGCCCATACCGGCATCACCGTCGCCGAATGCGCCCGCCGCACCGGATTCGACGACACCGCCAACTTCTCCAAGTTCTTCCGCGCGCGCGCCGGCCTCACCCCCGGCGCGTTCGCAATCCAAGCCCGGATACCCGCGACCAACGCACCTCCCGCCCCGGAGCAATCTGGGGCAGACTTCCCATAAGCGGTGATTCGCAGAGGGGGCTCCTGTGGACAAGGCATTGCTGTTCGTGATCGGGCTGGCCAACCGGACGGTGTTCGCGGCCACGCGGGGACGGGTCGTGCTCTACCGCTTCGGCGGCATGCCGGGCGTGATGGTCGAACTGGAACCCCACGGCGAGCCCGGCATCATCGCCTCGTTCCGCGACGGCGAGGACCATGTCCTGCTGGCCGAGGACGCGGACGGCGCGCTGGTGGAGTCGCTGCGCTCCGCCACGTCCGCGAAGGTCGAGGCGGGCGATCGCTGGTACCCCGCCGGCATCGTCATGGTCGAGGACGCCGGAGAAAGGGAACGCCTGCTCAAGCGGATGCTCGAGCAGGCGTCCATCAGCGAGCGGTACGAGATGAAGCGGCGGCGCATGGTCCCCGTCGCGCGGCTGACGCCGCAAGGTGCGCCGGAGACGTCCGCCGAGGCCGTCAGCGGGCTCCGGATCGGCTGATCAGACCGACGACCGCACCCGACGGCGCACCCGGGTCCCGGCGGGAGACTCGACGAGGCGGACGCAGAGTCCGGCGACGATAAGGCCCGCCAGGCCGACCAGCAGCGATCCCGGAAGCAGCATCAGAGCGGCGGGCACGCTGTCCGGCAGGACCCCGCCGGCCGCGTTGACCAGCCCCGGTGCGCCGATGAGGGCGAACAGGCAGAACGCGCGGCGGGTCGCGCGGTCGCGCGCCAGCGCGGCGCCGGCCAGGACGGCGGCCGCCAGCACGCTCGCCGCCAGCAGCTCGTTCCAGGTCCGTATGACGGCGCCGAGAGCGTCCGTGTCCTGCTGCGGTGCAAGGTCGGCCCGGTCGCCCACGTACAGGACGAACGCCGGGTACGAGTGGAGCACGGACAGGACGGCGGCCGCGGTCACGGCCCCGATGAGGCGGACGCGGCCGAGGAGGCGGGCGCCGTGGCGCGGGCCGGGCGACAGGACGAGGGACGCCGTGGCGAGCAGCGCGAGCGGCAGCGACGTTCCCCCGAAGTCCCTCCCGAGATACGCGTAGGCGTAGTCCTGGAACGCCGTCCCGTAGGCGGCGAAAGCGACCTGGACGGCGGTCACCGTACAGGCGCCGATGGTGGCCTCGCGGCGCAGGCCCCGCCAGGCCAGCATCGCGATGACCGTCCAGGCGAGCCAGTACGGCCCGGTGCCGAAGTGGTACAGCAGCCCGTACAGCCCGGTGCCTCGGGGCCCCAGGTGGGAGCTGACGTCGGCCAGCGTCGGCACGTCCAGGACGAACCGGACCGTCTCGACCATCAGCAGGAGCAGGGCGAGGAAGCCGGTGATGGCGAGGGCGTCGGACCAGAGGGAGGTGACGGTGCCGGACTGGGCGCGGCGGAACCGGATCCGCACCGCGCCCCACAGCAGGTCGGCGGTGTCGGCGAGGGACGGGCGCGTCTGGCCGGGGCGGGCCGCCGACAGCAGGACGTCCAGCATCTCCTGGCCGTGGGCCTCCCGGTGGGCGGCGGGGTAGCAGGCCAGGAGGCGGCGGTAGCGGTCTTCGAGCGTGCTCAACGGAGCCCCCTCGGGAAGAGTCCGGCGAACGCCGGGGCGGTCCCGCCTCCGGGGAGGCGGAAGGCGGCGAGGCGGCGGGCGGCGGCCTCGGTGCGGCGGCGGAGCGCGTCGACCTCGGCGGCGAGCGCGGCGGCGCCGTCCTCGGTGAGCCGGTAGTAGCGGCGCAGCCGGCCGTCGACGACCTCCTCGCGGTCTTGGGCGATGAGGTGCTCGGCCTGGAGCCGGTCGAGGGCCGCGTAGAGGGTGCCGGCGCGCAGCCGGGTGCGCCCGGCGGAGATCCGGTCGACGTCGGCGATGATCCCGTAGCCGTGCTGCGCCCCGTCCGCGAGGGCGGTGAGGATCAGGAACGTCGGTTCCTGCATCGGCTTGCTCATGCGATCTTTATATATCGATGACTTGACTATGCACAAGCCCACCGGTCCCCGGGAACGGGTACGCCGCCCCGTACGCTTGGTAGCGATCAGCAACGCAGGGTGACGATCCGGGGGAACGGCTGTGACGCAGAGCTGGGGCGAGCGCACCCGCTACTGGCGCGACCGCCTCTTCATCTCCGTGCGGGGGCGCGCGACGGTCGTCACCGTCGCGTTCGCGGCGCTGTTCCTGACCGTGATCCTGGTGCTCGGCATGCTCCTCGTCCGCGACTGGCTGGAGCGCCGCGAGGCGGACAAGGCCGAGCGCACCACGGAGCGGATCGTGTTCGACGTCCTGCGCGGGCGGGGCGGCCCGGCGCTCACCACCCGCCCGGACGAGTCCAGCCTGGTGCAGGTCGTCAGCCCGGACGGCAGGACGGTGCTGGCGGCGACGCCCGCGGCCCGCGACAAGCCGCCGCTGGCGAGCGCCGACCTCGCGACCGGGACCCTGCTCGTCGACCAGCGGACCTGTCCCGCGTCGATCCCGGGCTGCGCGTGGATCTTCGGCCTGCGGGTGGTGAACGCGTCGCCGTGGGGGCCCGGGGCGATGGTCGTCACGGCCGAGCCGCTCCCGAGCCTGCTGAACGTGTGGGGGCTGCCGCTCAGCCTGGTCGCGATCCTGCTCGTGCTGCTGGCCCTCGTCGCGTGGTGGACGTGGCACACGATCGGCCGGGCGTTCGCCCCGGTCGACCGGATCCGCCGGGAACTGGCCGGCCTCGACATGCGCGACCTGCGCCAGCGCGTGTACGTCCCGCGCACCCACGGCGAGATCCAGGCGCTGGGCGAGACGGTCAACGGGACGCTGCAGCGGCTGGAGGAGGCGACCGACCGGGAGCGCAGGTTCATCTCCGACGCCTCCCACGACCTGCGCAACCCGATCGCCGGGCTGCACATGCAGCTGGAGATGGCGCTGGACGAGGCCACCGAGGAGTCGCGGCCGCTGCTCCGCTCGGCGCTGCGCGACACCGAGCGGCTCAACGACATCGTGATGGACCTGCTGGAGCTGTCCCGGCTGGACTCGCGGGCGCCGCAGCCGGAGGAGCCCGTCGACCTCGCGGAGGCGGCCCGCCGCGAGGTCGACCGGCGCGGCGACGGCGTGCGGGTCACGGCCCGGCTGGAGCCCGGCGTGATCGTGCGGGCGAACCCGGTGCGGATCGCGCGGGTGCTCGGCAACCTGCTGAGCAACGCCGAGCGGCACGCCGAGTCGAGCGTCGAGGTGACGGTCCGGCGGGACGGCGGGACGGCGCTGCTGGAGGTCCAGGACGACGGCCACGGCATCCCGCCGGACCAGCGGGAACGGGTCTTCGAGCGGTTCGCGCGGCTGAGCGAGTCGCGCGAGCGGGACCCGCAGGGGACGGGCCTCGGGCTGCCGATCGCCCGCGAGATCACCGAGATCTACGGCGGCACGCTCACCATCGCCGACAGCGACCGGGGTGCGCGGTTCGTCATGCGCCTCCCCCTCGTGCCGGACGGCGGATGACGTCGATGACCGAGGACAGGCCGCCGTCGCCGTGCCCGGCGTCCACGGCGCGCCGGAACAGGTCGCGGAGGGCGGCCGGTCCGGCGGTGTCGATCCCGGCCTCGCGGCTCGCCTCGACGACGTGGTCGGCGCCCACGGCCTGCATGCGGAGGCTGTTGGCGCCGCCCGGGGAGACGCCCCCGTCGATCTCCTCGGCGAGGATGCGCAGGAAGCCCATCGGGCCGTCGCCCGTCAGGGCCTCCAGCGTCGTCGACGCGAACGGCCGGAACTGCCGCGCGGACACCCCGGCGGTGCCGAGCAGGGCCGCGGCGTGCATGTACGAGACGAGCGTGGACCAGAACACGTACAGCTGCGACTGGTAGTAGAGCATCGACAGGCCCGGGTCGGTGCCGACGAACGTGGTGTCGCCCAGTTCGGCGAGGGTGTCGCGGTGGCGGTCGAGGACCGCTTCCGGGCCGCTGTAGAAGACGTACGAGCCGGGCCGCCCGATGCCGGGCGGGGGCACCATCACGCCGCCCGTCAGCAGGTCGGCGCCGTTCTCGCGGGCCCAGTCGCCGGCGCGGCGCAGTTCGCCGGGGCTGCCGGAGCTGAGGTTCACCAGGGCGCGTCCTTTGACGTCGGCGTCGCCGATGGAGTCGTACATGGCCTGGTAGTCGGTCTGGCTGATGACGACGAGTTCGGACGCGGCGAGCGCGTCGGCCATGGTGGCGGCGAGGGTCGCGCCCTGTTCGACCAGTGGGGCGGCCTTGGACGGGGTGCGGTTCCACACCGTGGTGGGGTGGCCGTTCGCGAGGAACGTCCGCGCCATGGTCGCGCCCATGGGGCCTAGGCCGATGACGGTGACCGGTGATGTCATGTGCTCCTCCTAAGGGCATGTTGTTCGGTCCCAACCGTGGCGTGGAGCGCTACGGAACGGCTGCGGGTCCGTCCGTAGCGCTCGTTACGCTGGCGGTGTGCGCTTTGGGGTACTTGGCCCGCTTACGGGGTGGACGTCCGGCGGGACGCCGGTCCGGGTGCCCGAGCCCAAGGTCCGGACGCTGCTGGCGGCGCTGCTCACCGAGGCGCTCACCGAGCCGGGCCGGGCCGTCCCGGTGGACCGGCTGATCGACGCGCTGTGGGGCGACCGGCCGCCCCGGAATCCGGTGGGAACGCTCCAAGCCCGGGTCTCGCAGCTGCGGAGGGTCCTGGAGGACGCCGAGCCCGGCGCGCGGGCGCTGGTCGCCGCCCGCCCGCCCGGGTACGCGCTGGACGTGCCGCCGGACGCCGTGGACGCGGGCGAGTTCGCGGCGCTGCTCGTCCGGGCCGGGCGGGCCGCCGATCCGGTCGCCAAGGCGCACCTGCTGGGGGCCGCGCTGGAGCTGTGGCGCGGGCCGGCGTTCGACGGGTTCGCGGACGCCCCGTTCGCCGAGGCGGCGGCCGCCGGCCTGGAGGAGCGCCGGCTGGCCGCGCTCGAAGAGCACGCCGAGGCGCGGCTCGACCTGGGCGAGCACGCGGCGGTCGCCGCCGAGCTGGCCGCGCCGGTCGCGGAGCACCCGCTCCGTGAGCGGCTGCGCGCCGCGCACCTGCGCGCCCTGTACCGCGCCGGGCGGCGCGCCGAAGCGCTCACCGGCTACCACGACCTGCGGGAACGCCTCGCCGACGAGCTGGGCGTCGACCCCGGTCCGGAGCTGGCCGCGCTGTACCGGTCGATGCTGGAGCAGGACCCGTCCGAGACCGGGCGCCCGCGGACGGCTCCGCGCCTGCCGGCCGTCCTCGGCGAGCTGATCGGGCGCGAACGCGAGGTCGAGGCCGCCCGCGCGCTGCTGGCCGCGCACCGGCTGGTGACGCTGACCGGCACCGGGGGCGTCGGGAAGACCCGGCTGGCGCTGGAGACGGCGGCCCGGTCGGCCGCCGTCCACCCGGACGGCGTCTGGTTCGTCGAGCTGGCGCCGGGCCGTCCGGCGACGTCCGCCGAGGTCGCCCGGCTGATCGGGCACGTCCTCGGCCTGCGCGACGAGACCGCGCCGGACCCCGGCGGCCCCGGCGGGCCGTCCGACGCGGCCGGGCGCGTCGGCGAGGCGCTGCGCGGGCGGCGGGCGCTGCTCGTCCTGGACAACTGCGAGCACGTGGTCGAGCAGGTCGCGGAGCTGGCCGGGCGGCTGCTCGCCGCCGCGCCCGGCCTGCGGGTCCTCGCGACGTCGCGCGAACCGCTCGGCCTGCCGGACGAGCGGCTGCTGGTCGTCCCGCCGCTGAACCTGCCCGGGCACGCGACGGCCCCGGACGCGCTCCTGGAGTCGGGCGCGGTCCGGCTGTTCGCGGCGCGGGCGTCGGCGGCGGACCCCGGGTTCGCGCTGGACGCGGCGTCGGCGCCATGGGTCGCGTCGATCTGCCGGCGGCTCGACGGCGTCCCGCTCGCGCTGGAACTGGCGGCGACGCGCGTCCGGGCGTTCGGGGTGCGGGAGCTGGCGGCGCGGCTCGACGACCGGTTCCGCGTGCTGGCGAGCGGCCGGCGCGGCGGCCCGGAGCGGCAGCGGACGCTCCGCGCGGTGATCGACTGGAGCTGGGGTCTGCTCGGCGAGGACGAGCGGGCGGTGCTGCGGCGCCTCGCCGTTCACGCGGGCGGCTGCACGCTCGCGGCGGCTGAGGAGGTGTGCGGCGCGGACGCCGAGGTGCTGGCGCGCCTCGTGGACCGTTCGCTCGTCGTGCGCGCGCGGGACGACCGCTACCGCCTGCTGGAATCGGTCGCCGCCTACGGGCTGGAGCGGCTGCGCGAGGCGGGCGAGGAGGAGGAACTGCGGCACCGCCACGTCCGGTACTACACCGACCTGGCTCAACGGGCAGACGGCGCGCTACGGGGACCTGGGCAGCGCGAATGGCTGGAACGCCTCGACCAGGAGGGTGCCGACCTGCGCGCCGCCCTCGACCACGGGGCCGGGCTGCCGCTGGTGAACGCGCTGGGCTGGTACTGGTACCTGCGCGGACGGTTCGGCGAGGCCCAGTACGCCTTCAAGGAGGCGCTGGCGGAGGCCGGTGCGGCCGAGCCCGGACGTGTGGAGGCCGAGACGTGGCTGGCGGGTTTCACCATGCTGGCGGGCGAGACCACCGATTCCGAGCGCCTGCGCGTCGCCGCCCTTGAGCGCTACAAGGACCGGGAGACGTTCGCCTATGCGCGGGCGGAGTGGTTCCTGAGCCACGCCCACTGGGCCTATGGCGACATCACCGTGAACCAGGCTCGCGTCGAGCATGCGCTCGCCGTGTTCCGCGCGCGCGCCGATCCCTGGTACACGGCCGCCGCGCTGGCGACCCGCGCCAAGTTCGCGGTCGTCCACGGCGGCCTGGCGACCATGGAGCGCGACGGCGGCGAGAGCATGGCGCTCTTCACCGCTCTGGGCGACGCGTGGGGCCGGCTGGAGGCGACCGACGCCCTCGGCCGCCGCGCCGAGATCACCGGCGACTACGCGGCGGCCGCCGCCCACCACCGCGCGGGCCTGCGGCTCGCCGAGGACCTCGGGATGTGGCCCGAGGTGTCGTTCCGCACGGCCGGGCTCGGCCGCGTCGCGCTGCTGACCGGTGCCCTCGACGAGGCCCGCGACCTGCACGAGGAGGCCCTGCGGATCGCCGCCCGGCAGGCCGCCCGGTCGGCGGAGGAGTTCGCCGAGGCCGGGCTCGGGCTGGTCGCGCGGGCCCGCGGCGACCTCGACGCCGCCGAGCGGCACCTGCGCGCCCCGCTCGGCTGGCTGCGCGGCATCGGCGGGACGGCCGGGATCGCGTTCCTGCACGCCCAGCTCGGGTACGTCGCGGAACTGCGCGGGGACGCCGAGGCCGCGCTCGCGCTGCACCTGGACGGGCTCGCCGGCGCGCGCGCCACCGGCGACCCGCGCGCCATAGCGCTCGCGCTCGAAGGGGTGGCGGGTGCGCGCGCGCTTGCGGGCGAGCACATCGCGGCGGCGCGGCTGCTCGGCGAGGCATCCGCGCTGCGCGCGTCCGCCGGCGCCCCGCTCCCGGAGGCCGAAATGGGCGATATCAACCGAGCTGTCGGGACGATCACGGCGGCGATCGGCGTTGCCCCGTTCAGGAGCGCATTCGAGCACGGCCGCGCGGCCGCGCGGGCGGAGGGAGCACCATGAGCGAGGATCTCGGTTTCGGATGGCAGGGCGACCGGCTGGACCTGCCCGCCTACCTCGAGCGCATCGGCTTCGACGGCGTCCCCCGGCCGGACGCCGCGACGCTGCGCGCGCTGCACCGGGCGCACGTCACCGCCGTCCCGTTCGAGAATCTGGAGATCATGCTGGGCCGGCCGATCGAGCTGGACCTCGCGACCGTGCAGGGCAAGCTCGTCGACCGGCCGCGCGGCGGGTACTGCTTCGAGCACAACCGGCTGTTCGCCGCCGTGCTGGAGAGGATCGGCTTCGAGGTCACGGCGCTGACCGGCCGGGTGTCCATGGGGGCGGAGAAGGTGCTCCCGGGCACGCACGCGCTGCTGCACGTCCGCACGCCCGGGCAGGCCGCGGACGAGCCCGCGCTGCTGTGCGACGTCGGCTTCGGCGGCGGCCCGCTGGAGCCGCTGGAGTTCCCCGGCGGCGCGGACGTCGAGCAGGACGGCTGGGGCTTCCGGCTGCGTCCCGGCCGGGCCTCCGCGGCGCTGCCGGCGGGCGCCCAGGTGTGGGAGATGCACCAGCGCGGCCCGGACGGCTGGATCACGCGGCACTCGTTCCCCCTGGTCGAGGCGTTCCGCGTCGATTTCGACGTGCTGAACCACTACGTGGCGACGAGTCCGCGGTCGCCGTTCACGAGGCGGCCGTTCGTCCAGCGGTTCTCCCCCGAGGCGCACCTCGTGCTGGACGGGACGAAGCTGACGGTGACGCGGCCGTCCGGCGCGGGCGAGACGCGCACGGTACCCCCGGTGCGGCTTCCCGACGTGCTCGCCGAGGAGTTCGGCATCGTCCTGGCGGACGACGACGCGCCCCGGCTCGTCAAGGCGGTGGACGGACTGAATCTAGACGTGTAATGTCCGGGTTATGCGGATCAGCGAGGGGGTCGAGTGGGCGGCGCACTGCCTGCTGCTGCTCGACTGGATGGACGAGGACCGGCCCGTGCCGACGGCACGGCTCGCGGCCGGCTTCGAACTCCCCCCGCCCTACCTGAACAAGCAGCTCCAGGCCCTGGTCAAGGCCGGTCTCGTGACCTCGACGCCGGGCGCGCGGGGCGGCTTCCGCCTCGCCCGCCCGCTGGAGAAGATCACGATGATGGACGTGGTCGCCGCGATCGAGGGGCCGGAGGAGGCGTTCCAGTGCACCGAGATCCGGGTCCGCGGCGTCGGGGCCGGCACCCCCGCGTCCGTCCTGCGGCGGCCCTGCGCCGTCAGCACCGCCATGCGGAAGGCGGAGCTCGCCTGGCGCAGGGCACTGGCCGAGCAGACGCTCGCCGACATCAGCGCGACGGTCAAGCGCGGGGTGCCGGAGATCGAGGACAACGTGCGGGCCTGGTACGCGCGCAACTGACCGCCTGACCGCCTGACCGTCTACCCGACCGGCGCCGGAGCCGTCCCGTGAGCGGCACCGGCGCGCCCCAAATCTGGATATCCCCCATCCAAGAAAGGGAATTATCATGCAGCCACGGATGACCGGTCTCTCCACCATCGCCCCCGGCGCCTACAAGGCCCTGCTCGACCTGGAGGGCGTGCTCGCCAAGAGCAGCGTCCCGAAGAGCACCCTCGAACTGGTCCGGCTCCGCGCCAGCCAGATCAACGGCTGCGGCTTCTGCGCCGACATGCACGCCTACGACGCCAAGAAGGGCGGCGAGACCGACGAGCGCCTCTGGTCCGTCGCGACCTGGCGCGAGTCCCCGTACTTCACCGGCGAGGAGCGCGCCGCGCTCGCCCTCACCGAGGCCGCCACCCGCATCGCCGACAGCCCGGCGGGCGTCCCCGACGACGTCTGGGACGAGGCCGCCGACGCCTACGACGAGGAGAGCCTGCTCTCCCTCATCATGTGCATCGCCGCGATCAACGCGTGGAACCGGATCAACGTCACGACCCGCCAGATCGCCGGCTCGATGCGCGCCTGAGCGGCCGCTCCCGGCCGGGACCAGTCGGGTGACGGATGCCCGGCCGGTCCCCCGGCTCCTAGCGTCGGCGACGACGAGAGGAGACGGCATGAGCGGGGAGAACGCGGTCACGAGCTGGATCGCGGAGGAGGCGCGGCCCGTCGCCGCGGGCTCGGCGGACGGGCCGCTCGGCGACCTGGAACCGCTGCGGGACGCGGCGGGCGGCGCGCGCGTGGCGGGCCTCGGCGCGGCGACGCGCGGCGCCCACGAGCTGTTCGTGCTCCAGCACCGCGTCCTGCGATTCCTGGTGGAGGAACTGGGGTTCAGGACGCTCGCCCTGGAGGAGGACTGGACGAGCGGCCTGCGCCTCGACGCGTACGTCCGGACGGGCGAGGGCGACCCGCGCGCGCTGCTGTCCGACGCGTGGCTGCCGTGGCGGACCGAGGAGGTGCTCGACGCGCTGCTCTGGACCCGGCGCTTCAACGAGGACCACCCCGGCGACCCGGTCCGGGTGTTCGGGATGAACTTCACCACCGTCCGGGCATCGGCGTACGACCTGGTCACCGAGCACGTCCGGCGGGCCGCCCCCGGCAGGCTCGGCGAGATCCGGGAGCTGTACGCGCCGCTGCGGCCGGACGGCGACATCGACGAGCATGTGGACCGGTTCCGCCGCGAGCCCGCCAAGCGTCCCCTCACCGACCGGGCCGAGCAGGCGTACGCGCTGGTCAAGGACATCCCCGGCGACGATCTCGCGGTGCACGCCGCCCAGGCGATCGTGGACTTCCACCACTTCCACGGCCTGCCGTACGAGGAGATCATCCCGTTCAGCGAGCGGCGGATGGCGGCCAACCTGCTCTGGTGGCACGAGCGGACGCGCTCCAAGGTCGTCTACTGGGGCGGCATCGCGCACGCGGCGAGCGGCGAGCGCGTCACCAGCGGGCCGTCCGAGCGCACGAACACGGGCGGTCACCTGCGCAAGGAGCTCGGCGACGGCTACCGGGCGGTCGGGCTGACGTTCGACCACGGCGCGGTGCACGGCGGCGTCCCGGTCCCGCCGCCGCCCGCCGCGTTCGGCGACGCCGTCCTCGGGCAGGCGGGGCCGCCGCACTACCTGCTCGACCTGCGCGGACCGCGCCCGGCCGCGGTCGCCGCCTGGCTCGCCGCCCCCGCGCCGATCCGGGTGATCGGCCCCGGCTACCGTCCCGAGGACGACGCGGACCACGCGATGTCCGGCTCGTCCCCCGGCGCCCTCCTCGACCTCGTGTTCCACTCCCACCAGGTCACCCCGGCCCGCCTTCTCAGGTGAGGTCGAGGTGGGGGAGCTCGCCTCGTGACGCGACGCCGAGCTTCGGATACGCCTTGTAGAGGTGGTAGCCGACGGTGCGGGGGCTGAGGAACAGCTGCGCGCCGATCTCCCGGTTGCTGAGCCCCGCCGCGGCGAGCCGGACGACCTGGAGCTCCTGCGGGGTGAGCCGGGCGGCGAGATCGTCGCGCCCGGCGTCCGCGCCGGCGGCGGCGAGGCTCTCGCCGGCCGCGCGCAGCTCGGTGCGGACGCGCTCCGCCCACGGCGCCGCGCCGAGCCGCTCGAACGCCTCCAGCGCCGAGTGGAGCTGGGCGCGGGCGTCGTTGCGGCGCCGCGAGCGCCGCAGCCACTCGCCGTAGAGCAGCTCGGTGCGGGCCCGCTCGAACGGCGTGCCGCCCTTGCGGTGCAGCTCGACGGCCTGCGCGAACAACGCGTCCGCCGCGTCGTCCGGGGCGAGGAGGGCGGCGCAGCGCAGCGCGATCGCCTCCGCCCACGGCCGCCCGATCTGCCGGGCCCAGCCGGTGTACCACTCGGCGGCGTCCTTCCCCGGCTCCGGGCGGCCCGCGCGGACGGCGGCCTCGACGAGGTCGGGCAGGCTCGCGATCGCGCCCTGCGGGTTCGGCCCGCTCACCACGTCCGACAGCCGGGACAGCGCGGCCTCGTGGCGGCCGAGACCGAGATCGAGGAGCCCGCGCGCCGCCGCCGCGTGCACGCTGCTCGGCGGCACCGCGCGGGCCAACGCCTCCTCGGTCAGCTCGGTGCAGCGCTCCTCGTCGCCCTCGATCGCGGCGAGGAGGCCGAGGACGGTCTCCAGGTAGACGCGGATGCGGTGCTGCCCGGTGTCGGCGGCGATCCGCAGGCCCTCCGTCGCGGCGGTGTGCGCGTCGCGGTGGTGGCCGAGCATCAGCCGCGCCCGCGCGCGGATCATCAGGATGGGCGCGAGCAGCCCGATCGCGCCCTGCGCGCGGTACCGCGCCTCCAGCTCGGCGGCCGTCTCGGCGGCGCCCTCGAGGTCGCCGATCAGGATGTGCCACAGGGCGACGCGGATCCGGTCGCGCGGGCCGAAGCAGAGGTTCATCGCGGCCATGAGCTCGCGGAGCGCGGCGACGCCCCCGGTCATGTCGCCGGGCGCGGCGAGCGGGTTCTGCCCGGCGAACACCCGGGACAGGGCGCGCAGATGGGACGCGTTCGGCAGGTCCAGCTCGGTGCCGCGTGTCGCGATGGCGTCGACGGCCGCGTAGTCGCCCGCGTTCGCCGCGGCGCCCGCGGCCTGGAAGAACAGGTAGCCGGACAGGCGGGGATCCAGCTCGGCGACGGACGCGGCGGTCTCCGCGAACATCCGGTACGCCTCCTTCGTCCGGTCCTGATCGTCGGCGAGGGACGCGCGGATCAGCGTCAGGTCGGCGCGCGCGACCGGGTCGTCCAGGTCGGTCTCGGCGCGCGCGGCCAGCTCGACGGCCCGCTCCGTCAGCCCGGCGAACGCGTACGCGCGCGCGGCGGCGGCCAGGCGGCGGCCGCGCGCGGCCGGGTCGGGGCTGAGCGCGGCCGCGGACTCGTACATCGCGGCGGCGGACGCGTCGCCGCCGGACTCCCGCTCGGTGCCCGCCGTCGACTCCAGGACGGCCGCGACGGCCTCGTCCGGCCCGGTCACCGACCGGGACAGGTGCCAGGCGTGGTGGCAGTGGTCGCCGCGCTCCCGGTACGTCTCCGCGAGGGCGCGGTGCGCCGCGATGCGCAGGTTCAGGGGCGCCCCGCCGTACGCGGCGGTGCGGACGATCGGGTGCCGCACCTCCAGCCGGCCGTCCGCGGTGGGGCGCAGCAGGCCGCGTCGCTCGGCGGGCTCCAGGTCGTCGACGGACGCGCCGAGCCGCTCCGCCGCCCCCATGATCGCGGGGATCCCGCCCGCGTCGTCCACCGCGACGAGCAGCAGCAGCGTCCGGGACGGCTCCGGCAGCGCGGCGATCTTCTCGGCGTACGAGCGGCGGATCCGCTCGTACGCCGAGGACGCGTCGTGCGCCTGCGTGCGGAGCCCGGGCAGTTCGAGGAGGGCCAGCGGATTGCCCATCGCGGCCGCGAGGATCTCGTGGTGGACGTGCCGGGGCAGTTCGGCGGCGTGCCGGGCGAGCAGCTCGGTGGCGGCGGCCCGGTCGAGCCCGCGCAGCCGCACCTCGGGCAGGCCGGGCGCGGGGAACTCCGGCGCGTCCATGTCGCGGGCCGCGAACAGCAGCCCGACGGACTCGGCCTCCAGGCGCCGCGCGGCGAACAGCAGCGCCTCGGCGGACGGACCGTCCAGCCAGTGCGCGTCGTCGACCAGGCAGAGCAGCGGCCTCTCCTCGGCGAGGTCGGCCAGAAGCGTCAGGACGGCCAGCCCCACGAGGAACCGGTCACCGCCGTCGGTGTCCTGGCGGGCGCCGATGTTGAGGGCGTTGCGCAGTGCGCGCGCCTGTGCGTCGGGCAGCGAATCGATCCGGTCCAGATGCCCGCTCAGAAGCATGTGGAGACCGGCGTACGGCATCCCGCTCTCGTACTCGACGCCCGTACCGCGCAGCACCCGCATGCCGGACGCTTCCGCAGCGGCATGGTCGAGAAGGGCGGTCTTGCCTATGCCTGCCTCGCCGCGCAGTACGAGCGTCCGACCGCGCCCCTCGCGGACCTGACCGAGAAGCCGGTCGATCGCGGCCAGTTCCTCGTCCCGCCCGTACAACATGCCTTCACCCTAAGCGTTTATTCGCCGCCCACCCGAGTAGAGGAACCCCATGGCCGAACACAAGCGGGACGAGGACAAACCGCTCGCCGACCGCCGCGCCGAGGCGGGCGCGCCGCAGGAGGTCGACGACGACTTCGCCGAAGAGCACACCCCGAGCAAGACCGACCCCCCGAACGCCGAGGCCGAGGCCCCCGGCGGCGAGGACGAGGGCTACCGCCCGCAGACCCAGGCGCCCTAGCGGATCCCCCGGCCCCCGGGTCACGCGCTGTCGTCGTCGTGGTCCGAGCCGACCGTGACCCCCACGATGTCGGGCAGCTCGGCCAGGGTCGCGGCCAGGTCGGGGATCGAGCCGGGCCCCTCCAGCACCAGCGTCACCACCGCGTTCCACGGGCCGTGCCGCCCGGTCGCCTCGTCCCGGTCGCGGCGCTCGTCGCGGCCGCGGTCGGAGTCGTCCGGCAGGTACTCGCGGTCGACGTTGGCCTCCAGTACCGCGAACCCGCGCTGCGTGCACTCCACCAGCACCCGGCGCAGCGCGCCCCGCCCGTCCCGGTAGACCAGCCGCAGCCGGGCCACCCCGGCGGGCTGGAACCGCTCCATCGGCAGCCGCCGCGACAGCGCGCTCAGCCCGTACACCACCAGGAAGTGCCCGCCGGTCACCGCGATCGCCAGCAGCCACAGGCCGCCGCCCGCCGCCATCCCGACCGCCGCCGTCACCCACACCACCGCCGCGGTCGTCAGCCCGCGCACCGCGTCCCGCCGGACGAAGATCAGCCCGCCGCCGATGAAGCCGATGCCCGACACGATCTGCGCCGCCACCCGCGACGGGTCGAACGACACCGGCCCCGGCGCGTGCTGGAACCCGTACTTGCTGACCAGCATGAACAGCGCCGCGCCCAGCCCGACCAGGGTGTGCGTGCGCAGCCCCGCGCTCTTGTTGCGCAGCCCCCGCTCCAGGCCGATGCAGGCCGACAGCACCAGGGCGAGCAGCAGCTCCCCGATCTGCACGAGCCCCTGCCCCGCCGAAAGCTCCAGCACCTTCCGTCCCTACCCGTCCCTGTCCGCTCGTGTCCGCCGCCGTCCGTCCGTTCCCTGGGAAGCCGCACGCCTCCCTGGGAAGCCGCACGCCGAGGCCGCCCCGGGAGTCCGGGGCGGCCTCGGCGCCTGTCCGCTAGTCGGGGTGCGGGGGCTGCTGGTCCGGCGGTGTCCCGCCGCCCTTGCCGCCGCCCTTGTTCCCCTTGTCGGTGCCGTGCGCGTGGCCCTTCGCCCGCGTCGCCTTGGGGTCGGTGGCCTCCGGCGCCGGCTCCTCGGTCACGGCGGTCCGGCCGGACCGCCTCATCTCGGGCTGCTGCGGGTTCGGCATGGTCCCCTCCTATGCGCTGGACGGCTCGGGGCGCAGCGGGTCGTGGCCCACCGTCATCAGCTCGTGCCGCCACCGCTCGTTGCTCGCGCCGTCCGGCGGCGGGGCGTCCAGGTGCTCCTCGACGTAGTCCACGACCTGCCGCATCACGTCGGCGTCGCCGTCGGTGAGGTCCACCTTCCGCTTGCGCAGCAGGTCCACCACACGGGCGCCGAGCTCGGAGACGCCGGTTTCCGGCTCCGCCGGGAACGCCTCCTCGCCCGAGGCGTCCGTGAGCAGCCAGGTGCGCAGCTCGTCGGACGTCATGTTGACGAGCCGGTGGAAGTCCTCCCAGGCCAGCTCCGCCTCGGCCGGTATGCGATCGTTCATGGCGTTCGCCCTACCCGGTGTCGGCCGTCCCATTCGTCCCACTGGTCGTCCGCCGGTTCGGCCGCCCGTGCGGCCCGGCGCGCCGTTAGAGCGTCCCGCTGCGGGGAACACGCCCGGGATGGACCACTCCCGAGCCCCCGTTCTGGAAGCCCTGGCCGCCTACCACCGGGAGGGCCAGGTCCCGTTCACCCCGCCCGGCCACAAGCAGGGCCGCGGCGCCGACCCCCGCGCCCGCGAGGTGCTCGGCGACGCCGTGTACCGGTCGGACCTGCTCGCGATGTCGGGGCTGGACGACCGGACGTCGAGCAACGGGGTCCTGGAGCACGCGCAGGAGCTGATGGCGGACGCCGTCCACGCCGACAAGACGTTCTTCTCCACCTGCGGAAGCTCGCTCTCGGTGAAGAGCGCGATGCTCTCGGTCGCCGGGCCGCACGAGAAGCTGCTGGTCGGGCGGGACGCGCACAAGTCCGTCGTGTCGGGGCTCATCCTGGCCGGCATCCGCCCGATCTGGGTGGAGCCGGAGTGGGACGCGGAGCGGCACCTCGCCCACCCGCCGTCCGCCGGGGCCTACGCCGCCCGGTTCGACGAGCACCCCGACGCCAAGGGCGCCCTCGTCACCAGCCCCACCCCGTACGGGACGTGCGCGCACCTGTCGGCGATCGCCGAGGAGTGCCACAAGCGGGGCAAGCCGCTGATCGTGGACGAGGCGTGGGGCGCGCACCTGCCGTTCCACCCCGACCTGCCGACCTGGGCGATGGACTCCGGCGCCGACGTGTGCGTGACCAGCGTCCACAAGATGGGCGCGGGCCTCGAACAGGGCTCGGTGTTCCACCTCCAGGGGCATCTCGTCGACCCGGACGTGCTGAAGGCCCGCGAGGACCTGCTCGGCACGACCAGCCCGTCCGTCCTGCTGTACGCGGGCCTGGACGGGTGGCGCCGGCAGATGGTCGAGCACGGCCGCGAGCTGCTCGGCAACGCGCTGGAGCTGGCCGCGCAGGCCCGCTCCGAGCTCGCGGAGATGGGCTTCGACGTGCAGGGCCGCGACGAGTTCACCGGCCCCGGCCTCGCCCGGGACCTCGACCCGCTGCCGATCGTCGTCGACCTCGCCGGCCTCGGCACGAGCGGCTACCGCGTCGCCGACCGGCTGCGCGACCACCACCGCATCAACATGCACCTGGCCGACCACCGCCGGATCAGCGCGCAGCTGACCTTCGCCGACGACAAGGACACCGTCGGGCAGCTCCTCGCCGCGTTCCGCGACCTGCGCGCGAACGTCGGCTCGCTCACCGGCGCCCCCGAGGTGAAGGTGCCGCCGCCGGCCGAGCTGCGGCTCGAACAGGTCGTGCTGCCCCGCGACGCGTTCTTCGGCCCCGCCGAGCAGGTGCCCGCGGACCGGGCCACCGGCCGCGTCTCCGCCGAGATGATCACCCCGTACCCGCCCGGCATCCCGGCCGTCCTGCCCGGCGAGCGGATCACCGGCCCCGTCATCGACTACCTGCGGACGGGCGTCGACGCCGGAATGGTCATCCCCGACACCGCCGACCCGACGGTGAAGAGCGTCCGGGTGTTCATCGAACGCTGATGTAGTCCTCCAGCCGCGCGACGCTGAACCCGCGCTTCTCGATCTGCTTGAGCAGATCGGCGAACATCCGCGTCATCGTCTCGCCCTTGAGCTGCTTCGGGCCCCGGAAATGCGCGAGCAGGATGTCGCCCGGATGCAGTTCCTTCTTCGGGTCGTCGTACTGGAAGTCGTGGATCTGCATCGACGCCCGCCACATCACGATGCCGCTGATGCCGCATTCGCGCGCGGCCTGCTGCGTCAGCGAGTTCCACCGGCCGAAGGGCGGCCTGAGCAGCGTCGGCGCCGTCCCGTACTGCTCGGTGAGAGCGTCGCGGTCGCCGCAGATCTCGTGCTTCTGCCCTTCCAGGCCGAGCGTGGGCAGCACCGGATGGGTGAGGGTGTGGTCCTGGACGCGGTTGCCGAGCGCCTGCAGCGGCTTGAAGTACCCGTAGTCGTCCTGGATGTCGTCCTTGGTGAGGAACATCGTGACGGGGACCTTGAGCTCGTTCATCATCTCGACGAACTTCGGGTCCTTCTCCTGCCCGTCGTCGAGGGTCACGAAGACGACGCGGTCCTTCGTGGGGACGCTCTCGAAGACCTTCGCCGGGCCCTTCCTCGGGAGTTCGAGCGGCTTGTCCACCGGCGGCGCGGGCGCGGGGACCAGCGGTTTCAGGCCCCATTTCCGCCAGACCGCCGCCGTGTCCGGCCGCTGCCCCACGGCGGGCGCCGCCGGACCGGGCGGCGCCGGGGCGGGCGGAGCCGCTCCCTTGGGCTTCTCCGCCGCGGACCGCTGGCACGCCGCGAGCGCGAGGGCGAGGACCGCGGCCCCCGCGACGACACGGCCAGACCGGCCCCAATAGTCCCCCATGGCGCAGAACTTACCGCCTTTCCCATGGGTCCACTGGGCGGGGTCCCGCCCCGCTCTGCACCGCGTCCGACCCCCGGTGCGGCGTGAAGGTCGAGGGGATCGCCGCCTCCTTCAGCGGCTACCTGCTCTTCGACGTCCCGCCCGGCTTCGCCGCCCGCGTGCTGGAACTCCACGCCGCCGGCGGGAGCCGGGGCGTCCGGATCGAGATCGAGGGCGCCTGACGGGTCAGGCGTCGGCGCGCAGGGGGCCGGACGGCAGCCCGAAACGGGCGGGGACGCCGGGCGAGTACAGGACGCTCACCGGTTCGCCGCCCGGCGCGGGCAGCCCGGCGGCGGCCACCAGGTCCTCATCGCATTTCAGCAGTTCGGCGCGGTGCAGCGGCCAGCGCGGATGGGCGTTCCGCAGGAACATCGTCCGGCCGAAGGAGGCATTGTGCAGCCCCCACCGGGCGGTCAGGAAATGCTCCAGGTCCGTCGGCTCATCGATCCGCTCCCCGACGCGGACGACCATTCTGCAGCCCGCGCCGCGCGGCCCCGGCCAGCGCCTCGAACCGATATAGGAGACGGTGTCGCCGACGCGCCGGACCGACATCCGCGACCACAGGTAAGGCAGCCCGAAACCGATCCTCCCGAAGAGCACGGGGATGAGGCGCGAGGCGTCCATGGAGCGGAACACGACGCCGCGCCGGCCGTTCCCGTCCACCGAATAAAGGCGGACGTTCGTCTCGGGGAAACGGCTGAGATACGGGACGCCGGGAAACCGGAGCCAGCCGACGCGGTGCATCCGGAAGGCGATCAGGCCCACGTGGGCGGCGCCGTCGAAGGTGTCCGGCCGGGTGCCCGCCGGGAGGAGTCTCGCCACGTCGGCGGGATCGGCGGTCCAGTGCACCATCGTCACGTCCAGCCAGGACTGGGTGAGCAGCGGGCGGTCGATCGTGCCCGGCGGATCGGGCGTGACCGGTTCGGCGGGCGCGCTGCGGGACGGCACCCGGCCAGTTTAGGCGGCGGCCCCCGCCCGGCCGGGACGCGGGATCAGCCGGAAGGCCACGAAGGCCGGGACCCGGCTCAGCGAAGCGTGGTCGTCGGGATGGCTTTCGGCCATCTCCGGAACGGGACGGGGTTCGAGGAGTTCGTCGATCAGGAACCCGGCGCGGCGGAATTCGGCGCAGATGTCCGTCAGCGGCATGCGCCAGGCGCGGATCGGCCAGTCGCGCTCGTCGCTGAGCGATTCCTCGACGGGTGCCACGTCGAAGTAGGAGCCGCCGAGCCGCAGCCATTTCGACGTCGGATGCTCGGTCGACAGCACCAGCGCCCCGCCCGGCGCGAGAATGCGGCGCAGTTCCCTGAGCAGCGCGACGCGGTCGTCCAGGTAATGGATCGCGAGGGCGAAGACGGCCAGGTCAGCCGTCCCGTCCGGGACCCAGTCGAGCGGCTCGGCCAGGTCGTGGACGCGCAGGTCCGCGCGGCCCCCGGTGCGCTCGCGGGCCAGCTCCACGAACCTCGGGCTCGCGTCGCAGCCCAGCACCCGGGCCCCGCGTTCCTGCAGCTCGGCGGCGTAGAGGCCGGGTCCGCACGCGGCGTCGAACACGGTCATGCCGCGCACGTCCCCGGCGAGGCCCAGCACGGCCGGACGGTCGTAGAGCGCGTTGTGGGGGCTCACTTCGGCGTGCGCGGCGTACTCGTCGGCGAAGCGGTCGTACATGCGTCCGATCGTGCCAGACCCTTCGCCGGACGGCGCGCCCGCGCAGTACGCGCGGACGCGCCGTCCGGGGCGCGGGGTCAGGTCTCCGAGGCGCCCGCGGTCGCCGCTCCCTCCTCCCCTTCCGGCGCGCCCGCCTCGTCTCCGGTCGCGCCCGCCCCGCCCGCCGCGCGCGGAGCGCCGCCGGCCGGGTCGCCCGCCGCGCCGGCGCCCTCGCCGGGACGCTGCGCACGGCGCTGGGCCTCGCGGGCGCGCTCGGCCACCCGCGCCAGCTCCGCGACCCGCGCCTCGTCGCGGGTGAGGTTCTCGCCGCTCGCCGGATCGAAGATGTGGATCTTCGAGGTGTCGATCCACAGCTCCGCCTCGTCGCCCGGCGTGATCCCGCTGGACGCGTCCAGCGCCACCACCGCCTGCGTGCGCAGCTGGTCGCTGTCCAGCTCGCGGGACAGGTCGCGGAGCTGCGCGGCGAGGTCGGCCGGCGCCTCGTACGGGACGTAGGCGTACAGCTCGTTGCCGAGCCACTCGGTGACGTCGACGCGCGCGCTGACCGTGCTGCCGCGCGCCTTCCTCTCCGCGCCGACCAGCGCGGCGTCCTCGAAGTGCTCGGGGCGGATCCCGACGAGCACGACGTCGCGGCCCGCCACCGCGGCGGCCTTGCGCTCGTCGCCGACCTCGAAGCGGCCGAGCGGGGTGTCGAGCGCCGTGCCGTCGACGGACGCGGGCAGGAAGTTCATCGACGGCGAGCCGATGAACCCCGCGACGAACAGGTTGACCGGCTCCTCGTACAGCTCGCGCGGGCTCCCGACCTGCTGCAGGACGCCCTTGCGCAGCACCGCGACGCGGTCCCCGAGCGTCATCGCCTCCGTCTGGTCGTGCGTGACGTACACGGTGGTGACGCCGAGCCGGCGCTGGAGCCGCGAGATCTCCGTGCGCATCTGGCCGCGCAGCTTGGCGTCCAGGTTCGACAGCGGCTCGTCGAACAGGAACGCGTTCGCCTGCCGGATGATCGCGCGGCCCATCGCGACGCGCTGCCGCTGCCCGCCGGACAGGTTCGCCGGCTTGCGGTCCAGATGCTCGGTGAGTTCGAGCAGCTCGACGGTCTCCCGGACGCGGCGGTCGACCTCCTCGCGCGGCACCTTCGCCAGCCGCAGCGGGAACGCGATGTTCTCGAACACCGTGAGGTGCGGGTACAGGGCGTAGTTCTGGAACACCATCGACAGGTTCCGCTGCCGCGGCGCGATCTTGTTGACGACCCGCTCGCCGATGCGCATCTCACCGCCGGTGATGTCCTCCAGCCCGACGATCATCCGCAGCAGGGTGGACTTGCCGCAGCCGGACGGCCCGACGAGGATCATGAACTCGCCGTCCCGCACGTCCAGGGACACCTCGTTCACGGCCGGGAACCCGTCGCCGTACCGCTTGACGATGTTCTTCATGGTGATGGCGGCCATGCTTCAACCCCCTCGGGCCCTCAGCCCTTGACTGCGCCGGACGTCAGCCCGGCGACGATGCGGCGCTGGAACGCCAGGACGATGACGACGATCGGGACGGTCACCACGACCGCCGCCGCGCAGATGGCGGTCGTCGGCTGCTGGAACTCCGACGCGCCGGTGAAGAACGCCAGCGCGGCGGGCACGACCCGGGCCCGGTCCGACGACGTCAGCGAGATCCCGAACACGAAGTCGTTCCAGCAGAAGAAGAAGGTGAGGATCGCGGCGGTGAACACGCCGGGCGCGGCCAGCGGGACGATCACCTTGCGGAACGCCTGCCAGGTCGTCGCGCCGTCCACCTGCGCGGCCTGCTCCATCTCCCACGGGATCTCGCGGAAGAACGCCGACAGCGTCCAGATCGCGAGGGGCAGCGCGAACGAGATGTACGGGATGATCAGCCCCGGCCAGGTGTCGTACAGGCCGACGTCGCGCCACAGGTCGAACAGCGGCCCGACCAGCGACACGACCGGGAACATCGCGATCGCGAGGGCGAACGACAGGATCGCCTTCTTGCCGGGGAACTCCAGCCGGGCGATCGCGTACGCGACGAGCGTGGCGAACACGACGCCGATCACGGTCGCGATCAGCGAGATGCCGATCGAGTTGATCAGCGCGGCGGTGAACAGGTCGGTCTTGAAGACCGTCCGGTAGTTGTCCCAGGTCCAGTGGTGCGGCAGGAAGCCCTTCTGGTTGCCGATCTCGCCGGGCTGCTTGAACGACAGCATCACGATCCACAGGATCGGGAACACCGTCCACACGAGGATCAGCAGGGACGCGACGGCCCACAGCCATTTCGAACGGGCGGTCTCCATCACTTCTCGCCTCCCCCGCGCTCGCCGCGCGCCTGCGCCAGGTCGACGCGGAACCCCTTGATGAACACGACCGCGATGAGGACCACCGACAGGAACAGCAGCACGCCGACCGCGTCGCCGAGCCCGATCGCGGTCCGGGTGATCGTCTGCCGGTAGGTGAGGAACGACAGCGTCTCGGTCTTCTGCTGGCCGGACGTCATGACGAAGACGTTGTCGAAGATCCGCCACGCGTCGAGCGTGCGGAACAGCACCGCGACGAGGATCGCGGCCTTCATGTTGGGGATCGTCACCCGGCGCAGCCGCTGCCACGCCGTCGCGCCGTCCACGGTCGCGGCCTCGCCGAGGTCGCCCGGCACCTGCGCCAGCCCGGCGAGGAGCAGCAGCGACACGAACGGGGTCGTCTTCCAGATCTCCGACAGGACGATCACGGTCATCGAGGACCAGCGGCCGGAGAACCAGGCGTAGTCGCCGAGCCCGAACCAGGAGTTCACGAACCCCGACTGGAGGTCGAACGCGTACTTCCAGGCGAACGCGGAGATCACCGTGACGATCCCGTAGGGCAGCAGGATCGCGGTGCGGACGGTCCGCCGCGCGAAGACGGCCCGGTGCATCACCATCGCGAGCGCGAACCCGATGACGAGCTCCACCGCGACGGTGACGAAGGTGATGACGAAGGTGGTGAGGACGTCCTGCCAGAACAGCGGGTCGGACAGCGCCGTCCCGTAGTTGGCGAGGCCGACGAAGCGGCGGTCGTCCGGCGCGGTGATCCGGTAGCTGAACAGCGACAGGTACAGCGCGTTGACGAGCGGGTACGCGGTCACGACCAGCATGACGATCACGGCCGGGGCGGACAGCAGGAGGCCGAGCCGGCGTTCGGCGCGGCCGCGGTCGGAGATCTCCGCCGCGGGCGCCGCGGGTCTTCCGGCGGCGGGGGCGGTGTGCACTGCGGTCATCGTCGGTCCCTTCAGAGCAGGCGCTGGTCGCGCAGGACCTGGTGGACGAACGTGGCGGACTCGCGCGGCGTCGAGTTCGGGTTCACCGACGCCGGCGGGTGCCAGCGGCTCTGGATCGCGCCGGACACGTCGGTGTAGTACGGCGTGATCGGGCGCGGCGCCGCCGCGTTGATCGAGTCGCGGATCAGTCCCGCCATCGGGAACTGCTTCTGGATCTCCGGGTCGTCGTAGACGGCCGGACGCGCCGCCGGGTTGCCCTCGGCGAGCATGTACTCCTTCTGGTGCTCGGTGGAGGTGATGCAGGTGACCGCGTCCACGGCGAAGGTGTTCTTGTACTTGCCGTAGGCGCCGATCGCGACCTCGATGCCGCCGAACGGCGGCTTGCTGTCCTGGCCCGGCGCCACCTTCGGGTAGCGGGCCCAGCCGATGTCGGACGGGATCGCCTTGCCGATGACGCCGGCCTTGGCGTCGCTGGCGTCGGCGGCCCAGATGTAGGGCCAGTTGACCATGAAGCCGCCGCGCGCGCCGTTGAACAGGGCGCGGGACTGCTCCTCGATGTCGGTGGACAGCGTCGGGCTCGCGGCCCGGGAGGTCGCCAGTCGGTGGACGATGGTCGCCGCGGCCCGTCCGGCCGGGGAGTCGATCTCGATCCGGGCGTTGTCGCCCTTCTGCGCCTCGCCGACCACCTGCCCGCCGGCGGACGCGACGAGGGCGTTGATCCACACCATGTAGCCCTCGTACTTGTTGGCCTGCACGCCGACGGTGGTGCCGGTGCGCAGCGCCGCGTCGATCATCTTGTCCCAGGTGAAGTCGGGCGCGTTCGGATCGACGCCGGCCTTCTTCACGGCGGACTTGCGGTACCAGAGCAGCTGCGTGTTCGCCCAGAACGGCGCGGCGTACAGCTTCCCGTCCCAGGTGGAGCTCTGCACCGCCACCGGGAACACGCCCTGCGTGAACCGCGCCGCCTGGCTCGCCGGGAACGGCCGCAGGAACCCGGCGTTCGCGGCCTCCGCGACGAACACCGGGTCGAGGCTCATCAGGTCGAGCCCGCCGTCCTTGGCGGCCAGCCGCCGGACGAGCTGCTCGCGCTGCTGCGTGGCGTCGTCCGGCATCAGCGAGGTCTTGATCTTGAATTTCCCGCCGGACGCCTTGGAGCAGGCGGCGGCGAGCTTGTCCTGCCCGCCGTTGTCGGGGTTGATGTACCAGTTCAGGGTGGGGGTGCCGCCGCCTCCGCAGGCGGCGAGGCCGCCCGCCGCCAGCGCCAGCGCGACCGCGGCTCTCAGTGCGGTACCGGTTCTGCGTGCTCGTCCGACTCCCTCGACCATCGGGCCTCCCGAAGCCACCCACCATGTGCGGGCGCTTCGCCGGAACGCATCCATGGCGGGTCCGATTTCATGAGAACACCGGAATGCGTAACTGTCGAGATGCGAAGAGTGAGATGGTGAGGGGAACGCAACGCACCGGCAACACGAAACACAGCCGAAACAAAGCGGTATAGGACACGAAACGGACACGGGTGATTCTCGATGGCGGACACCGGATCCGCGAAGGGGGAGACGCCGTGCCCAGAGGAACCGATGCGGGCGACACCGCGTGGCTGCTCGCGAGCACCGCGCTCGTCCTGCTGATGACGCCCGGACTGGCGCTGTTCTACGGCGGGATGGTCCGCGCCAAGAGCACCCTCAACATGATCATGATGAGCCTGGTGTCGGTCGCGCTGGTGACCGTCTCCTGGCTCGTCGCCGGCTACAGCCTGGCGTTCGGCCACGATCTCGGCGGCCTCGGGCTGCTCGGCGGATTCGAGCACGTGGGCCTTAAAGGCATCACCCCGACGACACCCCATGGTCACGTCCCGGCGCTGCTGTTCGTGACCTTCCAGCTCACCTTCGCGATCCTCACCACCGCGCTCATCAGCGGCGCCATCGCCGACCGCGCGAAGTTCTCCGCCTGGATGGTGTTCGTGCCCGTCTGGGCCCTCGCCGTCTACGCGCCGATCGCCCACTGGGTGTGGGGCGGCGGCTGGATCTCCGACCTCGGCGCCCTCGACTACGCGGGCGGGCTCGTCGTCGAGATCGCCTCCGGCGCGTCGGGGCTCGCGATGGCGCTCGTCCTCGGCCCCCGCATCGGGTTCCGCAAGGAGGCGATGCGGCCGCACAACCTGCCCATGGTGCTGCTCGGCGTCGGGCTGCTCTGGTTCGGCTGGTTCGGCTTCAACGCCGGGTCCGCGCTCGCCGCGAACGGGACCGCCGCCGCCGTCTTCCTCAACACCCTCGTCGCCGGCTGCACCGGCCTGCTCGGCTGGCTGCTCGTCGAGCAGCGCCGCGACGGCCGCCCCACCACGTTCGGCGCCGCGTCCGGCGTCGTCGCCGGCCTCGTCGCGATCACCCCGTCCTGCGGGTCGGTGAACGTGCTCGGCGCGCTCGCCGTCGGGCTCGTCGCGGGCGTCGTCTGCTCCTACGCGGTCGGCTGGAAGCACCGGCTCGGCTACGACGACTCCCTCGACGTCGTCGGCGTCCACCTCGCCGGCGGCGTCATCGGGACGCTGCTGATCGGGCTGCTCGCCGTGCGCTCGATGACCGGCGGCGCGGCCGGGCTGATCGCCGGCGGCAGCGGCGTCCAGCTCGGCAAGCAGGCGATCGCGGTCCCGGTCGTCGGGCTGTTCGCGTTCACCGTCACGTTCGCGGTCGGGAAGCTGATCGACAAGGTCATGGGGTTCCGGGTGTCCGCCGAGGACGAGACGAGCGGCGTCGACCTCGCCCTGCACGCCGAGACCGCCTACGAGCACGGCGTCAACGGCCACGCCAACCCCATCGGCAAGCTCGCCCACCCCTCCCCGCTCGGCATCGCCAAGCAGCAGGAGCAGGGCGCCTGACCCGCCCGTCCCGCCGCGCCCCGGCCCGGCCCGTCCCCGGAGAACGCGGGAACCTGGGAACGCGGGAAGACGAAGAAGGCGCGGGAGGCTCGCGGACCCCGACCGACCCGCGATCCTCCCGCGCCTTCGCCCTTGGGGACGGCGCGGGGGCTCAGTAACCGCCGCCCGTCCCGTAACCGGAGCCGCCGCCGGACCCGGTGCCCGAACCGCTCCCCGAACCGCCGCCGGAACCGCCGCCGGAACCGCCGCCGGTCATGATCTTCGCACCGCTCGGCCTCGTCAGCCACCACACCCCGCCGACGCCCTGGCCCTTGGTGTCACCCGGCTGCTTGTCCTTCTCGTAGAAGTACATCGGCCAGCCGTTGATCGTGAGCTGGCACTTGCCGTCGTCCTTGCGCTCGATGAAGTTGACGACCTTGCGGCTGACGCCTTCGAGCTTGAGGTGCTTCCAGCCGTTGAACACCGCCGGCGGCCACGCCTTCTTGCACGCGCCGAAGCACGTCGAGTTCGGCGGCTTGCTGGTGTCCTTGTCGTAGCGGTACAGCGTGCGGCCGTTCCCGTCGGTCAGGATCATCCCGAACTTCGGGTCGCTCTTCGCCTTGACGACCGTCCAGCCCTTCCACCTGTTCGCGGTCTTGGCCGCCGCGAGCGCCTTCTTGCCGGTCGGCGCCGCCGCGTACCACTTCTTGCCGACGCCCTGCCCGCGCACGTCGCCGGGGCTCTGGTCCTTCACGTACCGGTACAGCGGCCAGCCGCCGAGGGTGACCTGCCACTTGCCGTCCGGCCGCCGCACCTTCCCGACCAGCGCCGCCTCGACGCCCTTGACCTGCGTGGCAGCGCCGTTCGCCCACACCGGCGGCCACGCCTTCGCGCACGCGCCCGCGCAGGTCGACGCGGGCGGCTTCGCCGTGTCGTCGTCGAACCGGTACAGCGTCCTGCCCTGGCCGTCCGTCACCACCTTGCCGAGCCTGGTGACGCTCGCGACCTCCAGCGTCGTCGGCGCGGCGGACGGCGACGGCGACGCCGACGGGTCCGCCTGGGCTCTGCTCCCGGCGGCGGCGTTCCGCTGCCCCTTGCCGTTCCCGTTCTCCTGCCCGCACGCCGACAGCACCATCCCGGACGCGATGAGGGCGGCCGCGGCGGGGAACGCCCAACGTGGGAAATGCATCTCGTGTCCTCCATGTGTTGTGGGCCCCGGCTCGGTCCGGGTGCCGCACGCCGATCGAGGAGGCGGCCGCACCGCTCGTCCTGATCGAGGAGCAGTACGGTGAAGGGCGCGGAACGGGTTCAACCTCGGACACGTCCCAGGAAAAGCCCACGAACACCGCGATCGAGGTATGCAGGTGCCGACCCCCGACCGTCCGAGCCGCCCGTCCCCCGACCCGGCCGGCCTCTTCGCCAAGCCGTCGCCGCCGCAGCCGGCCGGCCTCTTCGCCAAGCCGCCGCCGCCCGAGCCGGAGCCGCCGGCCGGTCCGGCCTGGCTCGTCGTCCCGGCGCGGGTGATCGCGCTGATCGTCGTCGTGCCGTTCCGGCTCCTGTACGACCTGCTCACGGTGGTCGGACGCGGCGTCGCGGCGTGCTGGCGGGTCCTGATCCGCGTCCCGGCGGCGATCGCCGTCGCGCTGTACCGGTGGGTGCTGCGGCCGCTCGGCCTCGTCCTGTGGTGGCCGCTGCGCATGCTCGGCATCGGCATCGCGGCCGCCGCGCGCCGGCTCTACCGGTACGTCCTGACGCCGATCGGGCACGTCCTCGATCTCGTCCTGCTCAGGCCGCTCCGCGCCCTCGGACGCGGCCTCGCCTGGCTCGGCGGATGGATCGGGCGCGGATTCGCGTGGCTGTTCCGGGGCATCGGATGGCTCGTCGCCGTCCTCCTCGTCCTGCCCGTCAGCCTGCTCTGGCGGTACCTGCTGCTGCCGCCGCTGCTCGGACTCGCCTGGGTCGCGCACTGGATCGGCCGCGGGCTCGCCGCGGCGTGGCGGGCGTTCGCGACCGCCGTCGTGTGGACATGGCGGCAGACCGGGCGCTGTCTCGGGTGGTTGCTGCGCGTCTTCGTCGTCGTTCCGGCGCGCGCGCTGTGGCGGTACGTGCTGGCGCCGATCGGCGCAGGCATCGCCGGGACGTGGCGGCTCTCCGCCCGCGTCTTGTCCTGGCTATGGCGCACCCTGGTGGTCGCGCCCTTCCGCGTGCTGGTGCTGATCCCGCTCCGCTGGTTCGGGACGACCGTGCTGGTCCCCATCGGGCGCGGCATCGGCGCGGCATGGCGCGTCACCGTCCGCGACCCGCTGCGCGCCGTCCGCCGGACGCTGCGCGAGGCGAGCCGGGACGTCCGCCGGACGCTGCGCCGCACCTTCCTCGGCCGCTGAGCCCGGCCCCGGGCCGGACGGCCGAACGCGCCGGCCTCCCGTGCGGAGACCGGCGCGCTCTGGTGATCGTTACTGCTCGTCCGCCGCGGAGTCGCGCCGCTCGGCGCGCTCGCGCATCTTCCTGAGCAGCTCCTTCTTCCGGGCCGCCGGATCGGCGGCGCCGCCCGGCACGGCGGCCTCCCCGCCGCGCAGCGCGCGCCGCGAGATCTTCTTGCGCTGGCCGCCGACTCCGAGCATGCCGTTCCGGCTCCTGCTCTTGGACATGATCGACTCCCGTCCGGGCTGGTGTGCCATCGGTCCTGCACCCAGATCCGGCCGCGCGGGAGCGGTGACGCTCAGACGCCCTTCACTACCCGGGCGTCCCGGCCGGATCGTCCGGCGGAACGCGGCGGATGCACGCGCTGGAGCACGGGCCACGCGGCGGTGGCCAGGAGATCGCTGATCATCCCGCCGCCGTAGGGACCGCCCCGCGCGGCGGGCAACGTGTTTTCGGGCGGGCCGGTGCTGCGATACTGGCGGGCGATGTATCGACTCTTGTTCTCACTGGTCATCGCCCGGATCTCCGCCGAGACCGTGCACCACCTGACGCTGCGGGCGCTGCGCGCGATCCAGGCCGTCCCGGGCGCGGCGCCGCTGCTGCGGCGGGTCCTCGCGCCGCGCGACCCGGCGCTCCGCGTCCACGCGCTCGGCCTGGACTTCCCGAGCCCGCTCGGCCTCGCCGCCGGGTTCGACAAGGACGCCGTCGCCTACGAGGCGCTCGGCGCGTTCGGGTTCGGCCATGTCGAGATCGGCACCGTGACCGGACGGCCCCAGCCCGGCAACCCGCGCCCCCGGCTGTTCCGCCTCGTCCGCGACCGGGCGGTCATCAACCGGATGGGGTTCAACAACGCCGGCTCCGAGGCCGCCGCCGCCCGGCTGCGCGACCGCCGTCCCGGCACGATCGTCGGGGTCAACATCGGCAAGACCAAGGTCGTCCCGGAGGCCGAGGCCGCCGCCGACTACGTCGCGAGCACCGAGCGGCTCGCCCCCCACGCCGACTACCTCGTGGTCAACGTCAGCTCCCCGAACACCCCGGGGCTGCGGAACCTGCAGGCCGTCGAGCATCTGCGACCGCTGCTCACCGCCGTCCGCGAGGCCGCCGACCGGTCCGCGCCGCGCCGCGTCCCGCTGCTGGTCAAGATCGCGCCGGACCTCGCCGACGCCGACGTCGACGCGGTCGCCGACCTCGCCCTCGACCTCGGCCTGGACGGGATCATCGCGACCAACACCACCATCGAGCGCTCCGGGCTGCGCAGCGACGCCGCGCTGGCGAAGGAGACCGGCGGGCTGTCCGGCGCGCCGCTGAAGGACCGGTCGCTGGACGTGCTGCGCCGGCTGCGCGACCGCGTCGGCGACCGGCTCGTCCTGGTCTCGGTCGGCGGCGTCGAGTCCGCCGACGACGTGTGGGAACGCGTCCGCGCCGGCGCGACCCTCGTCCAGGGCTACACCGGGATGATCTACGGCGGGCCGCTGTGGGCCCACCGCGTCCACCGCGACCTGGCCCGCCGCCTGAAGACCAGCGCCTTCCCCACCATCACCGCCGCCCGCCGCCCCCGTTGAGCCGGGGCGTCTCGTCCTCAGGCCGCGGGCAGGGCGACACGCCAGGACCCAACGGAGATCGCGGCTTTGCCGTGAGCTGAGCATCGCGCGGGCACGAGTGCAGGTATGCCCGGCGACCTGGTGCCCCGTGAGACGCTGCTCGTCCGCATCGGCGCCGCGCTGGCCGTCGGCATGCCCGCCCTCGTGACGCGGGTCGCCGGGCTGCACCCGCCCTCCGTCGCCGCCGCCGTGATCTACGGCGCCGGGGTGCTGGCCGCCGCCGTCCTGCTGATGTGGGCGGCCGAGACGGCCCGTGCCGACATGTCGGGAGCGCTCGCCCTCGCGCTGCTCGCCCTCATCGCCGTCCTCCCCGAGTACGCCGTGGACGTGTACTACGCGTTCGCGGCCGGCACGAAACCGCACTACGCGGGCTATGCGGCGGCCAATATGACGGGCGCGAACCGCCTCCTCGTCGGCGTCGGGTGGGCGCTGGTCGTGCTGGCGTTCACGCTCGGCGTCCGGCGGACGACCCGGCGCCGCCGGCGGCACGGCAGGAGGCACGGCGGACGGCCGGGAGCGCTGCCGCCCGGCGAGGAGCGCGACGTCCGCCTCGCCCCGCACCACCGGACGGAGCTGGGGTTCCTCGCGCTCGCGACCGTGCTCGGCTTCGTCCCCGCGCTCACCGCGGAGATCGGGTGGTACATCGCGATCGTCCTGATCGCCGTGTACATCGTCTATCTCGGCCGGATCGCCCGGGGCGGCGGCGAGGACGTGGAGAACCTCGCCGGGGTGCCCGCCTGGCTCGTCACGCTGCCGCGCCGGATGCGCCGCTCCGCGACCGCGGCCGGGTTCGCGATCGGCGCGATCCTCGTGTTCATCTCCGCCGAACCGTTCGCGAACTCGCTGGTGGACGCCGGGTCCGCGCTCGGCGTCGACGAGTTCCTGCTCGTCCAGTGGCTCGCGCCGCTGGCGTCCGAGGCACCGGAGCTGATCGTCGCGGTGATGTTCGCGTGGCGGCTGCGCGACGCCGACGCGATCGGCACGCTGCTGTCCAGCAAGGTCAACCAGTGGACGCTGCTGATCGGCAGCCTGCCCCTCGCCTACAAGGCGGGCGGCGGCGCCTGGTCGCTGCCGCTCGACTCGCGGCAGCTGGAGGAGGTGCTGCTGACCGCCGCGCAGACCGTCCTCGGGCTCGGCCTCCTCATCGACCTGGTGCTGCGGCGGTGGGAGGCCGCGCTGCTGTTCGTGCTGTTCGCGATCCAGTTCCCGCTGCCGGGCGAGCAGGCCCGGCTGGTCCTCTCCGGGATCTACCTCGCGATCGGCTTCACCGTCCTGATCAACCGGTACCGCGATCTCGGCCGCGCGATGGAGACCGTCCTCAGGCACTAGCCGCCGGCGCGGGCCGGACCGTCTCGAAGAAGCCGTCGGCGATCAGCTCCGGCAGCACGGCCTCGGCGTGCGCCCGGACCTGGCCCGGGTCCATGCCGGTGAGCTGGGCGATCGCGTCGAGGAGCGGGTCGATCGGGAGGCTGCCGTCGCAGACCCCGGCCAGCGCCGCCTCCACTGTGCCGACCCCGGCCGCCCGGCGCAGCCCCGCGGTCTGCCGCAGCACGATCCGCTCGGGGTCCTCGGCGCCCGGCGGGCCGACCTGTTCCTGGACGAGCCCGGCCGCCGCCCGCACCCGCGATCCACAGCCTGTGGAAAACTTTTCGGCGTTCCCGAACCCGTCCAGGACGCCTTCCAGATAGGCGCCGACGGGTTGGTCGACGGCCTGCCGCAGCTCCTCGATCCGGACGGAGGGGCGGTCGCTGCGGCGCAGCGTGATCCACCCGAACCCGATGCCGGTGACGCCCTGCCGCTCGAAATGGTCGAGCCACGCGTCGTAGCGCGCCCGGTATTCGGGCGTTCCCGCCTCGCACGAATCGCGCAGCCACAACTCGGCGTACTCGGCGGGGTCCTGGACGTCCCGCTGGACGATCCACGCGTCGCAGCCCGCCGTCCACGCGCCGACGCGCTCCTCCCACGGCACGCCGTCGACGTGCAGCCAGTTGGCCAGGAGCTGGCAGTATCCGCCGTCCTCCAGCATCTCCGGCGCGGCGCCGACGAGCCGCCGGCAGAAGTCGTCGCCGGGCATCCCCGACTCCCGGTAGGTGAACCGGCGGTCGCCGGACGGCGCGACCACGAACGGCGGGTTCGACACGATCAGGTCGAAGCGGCGGCCCCGCACCGGCTCCAGGAGCGAGCCCTCCAGCAGCTCGACGCCGTCCGTTCCGGACAGCGCGAAACTCATCGCGGCGAGTTCCAGGGCGCGCGGGTTCACGTCCGTCGCGGTGATCCGGCCGGGGCGCAGCCGGTCGTGCAGATGCACCGCCTGGACGCCGCAGCCGGTACCGAGATCGAGGACGTTGTCCACAGCCCTGTGGACAACGAGCCGGGCCAGATTCCCCGACGCGCCGCCCGCCCCCACCACATGGTCGTCCGCCGGGACCGCTCCGGAGCCGGGCCGCACCTTGAGATCGGAGACGACGTACCCCGCGTGCCCCTCGCCGCTCACCGACTCCAGCGGCTCGGCGTGCAGCAGCGGCCGCACCTCCGCACCGGACGGCTCGGCCAGCCCCACCGCGAACAGGTCGCGGTCGTCCAGGCCCGCCGCGGCGAGGGCGGCCGCGTCCACCGGCACCTGCAACCAGAACAGCCGGGTCAGCAGTTCCAGCGCCGACCCGCCGCGCGTCGCCCGCAGCGCCGGGACGATCTCGTCGCGGGCCAGCGCGCCGCCCGCGACCGGGCCGAGCAGCTCGCGCACGCCGCCGACGGTGTAGCCCGCGTCCTCGAACGCGGCACGGACGCGACGCAGGGCCTCCCGAAGATCACGCATCCGCCTATCCTGCCCGACCGCTCTCCGGCATGCCCGAACCCGCGCTGCACCGCCCCGGCCCCGCACGGACCCCAGGCGTCGCGATCGCGAGCGAAGCCGGATTCGAGCGAAGCGAGAATCCGATCGGGCAGCGAGCCCCCAGGGCGAGTCGGAGCGATGCAGCGATCGCACGCGCCGTCCGTTGCAGGAAGGCCGTCTAGTGGCCTGACGCCGAGGACGATGCGATCAAATCCAGCAGGCCGGGGAAGCGGGCGTTGAGGTCGTCGATGCGGACCTCGCTGCGGCGCTCCAGGCCGTACTGGCGCTGCCGCAGGACGCCGGCCTCGCGCAGCGCCTTGAAGTGGTGGGTCAGGGACGACTTCGGCCGGTCGAACCCGAACCAGCCGCAGGGATGGTCGAACTCCTCGCGTTCGAGCAGCAGCCTGCGCACGATCTCCAGCCGCAGCGGCCCGCTGAGCGCGCCGAACACCGTCTCCAGCCGGAGGTCCTCGACGGCCGGTTCCGGCAGCGGCTCGGGCAGGCCGGGCGGTTCGGCCATCACCCGGATCGCCGGTCGCGTGGTCGTCCCCGTCGTCGCCATGCCGCGTCCCCTCTCCCACATGTACGAGTTTCATCGTACTGCATGTTATGTTCGAAAAAAGTCGTACTGCTTCGGCGAAGGGACCCCCCATGTCGCACGCCCGGACGATCCGCGCCCCGGAGGACGCCCCGGAGGGCGCCCCGCCCGCCGCCGTCCCCACCCGCTGGATCTGGCTCGCCGCCTGGCCCGTCACCGCCGTCTTCGTGCTGTCGAACGCCGCCACCCCGCTCTACGTGCTCTGGCAGCGCGACATCGGCTTCTCCAAGGGCACGCTCACCGTCGTCTTCGCCTTCTACATCGTCGGGCTGCTCGGCTCCCTGCTGGTGTCCGGCGTGCTCTCCGACCGGTTCGGCCGCCGTCCCGTGCTGCTGCCCGCGCTCGCCCTCGCGCTCGCCGCCTGCGGCGTGTTCGCGACCGCCGGCACCGTCGCCGCGCTCATCGCCGCCCGGCTGATGACCGGCGTCGCCGTCGGCGCGGCCGTCTCCGCCGGCATGGCCGCCGTCACCGACGTCGCCGGGCCGTCCCGCCGCCGCCTCGCCGCGCTCCTCGCCTCGTCCGCGATGGTCTTCGGCGCCGGCCTCGGGCCGCTGCTGTCCGGCGTCCTGTCCGAGACGCTGCCCGCCCCGACCGCCACCGTGTTCGCCGTCGAGGCCGTCCTGCTGGCCACCGCGGTCCTCGTCGTGCTGCGCATGCCGGCCGGACGCCCGTCCGGGCCCGCCGCGCGGTCGTGGATCCGGGTCCCGCGCGTCCCGCGCGGGAGCGGCATGCGGCTCGTCCTCGGGATCGCGGTCTTCGCGCCCGGCATCACCGCGACGTCGTTCGTGCTGTCGCTCGGCCCGTCACTGCTGTCCGGGCTGCTCGGCACCGGGAACCGGATCGTCGCCGGCGGCATGGCGTTCGTCATGTTCGCCGCCGCCACCGGCGTGCAGTTCGCCGTCCAGCGGCTGCCCCGGCGCGCCGTCCTCCTCGCGGGCGCCGCCGCCACGACCGCCGCGATGGCCGCGCTGGTCGGCGCCGCGCACGGCGGGTCGGTCGCGGCGCTCGCCGCGTCCGCCGTGCTCGCGGGCGCCGGGCAGGGCATGGGCCAGCTCGGGGGCCTGTCGCTGCTGAACTCCGCCGTCCCGCCGCGCCGCCTCGCCGAGGCCAACGCCGCGTTCAACATCGGCGGCTACGTCCCCGCCGGCCTCCTGCCGGTCACCGCCGGCTACCTCAGCGACGCCGTGGGCCTCACCGCGGGCGCCACCCTGTTCGCCGCCGCGCTCGCCGCCCTCGCCGCGACCGGCGGCCTCGTCGTCCTGGCGGCCCGCCGCCGCGCCGACGATCAGGACAGGTAGTTCTGGAAGCCCTTCGCGAGGGACTCCGCCATGCGCTGCCGGAACGAGGCGCTGGTCATCTTGGCCGCGTCGCCCTTGTTGCGCATGTTGCCGCACTCGATGAAGACCTTCGGGACCGTCGACATGTTCAGCCCGCCGAGGTCGCTGCGCTTGTCGATGGCCTTCGTGCCCAGGTACGTGGAGTAGGAGATGCCGGTGCCGGAGTGGTACGCGTCGCGCAGTGCCGTGCCGAGCTTGGCGGACGGAGCGACGATCTTGGCGTTCTTGCCGACCGCCAGCGGCTCGATGATGTGGAACCCGTGCCCGGACGCGGCCGCGCCGTCGCCGTGGATGGAGATGGCGGCGTCGGCGTGCGCGGCGTTGCCGACCGCCGCCCGCTGGTCCACGCACGGCCCGACGCCCGTGTCGTTCTTGCGGGTCAGCGTCACCTTCGCGCCCTCCGCGCGCAGGATCTTCGCCAGCCGGTTCGACACGTCCCAGGTGAAGGCGTGCTCGGAGTAGCCGGAGACGGTGTCGGTGCCGGTGGTGTCGCACTCCTTGGTGCCGTTGCCGACGTACACCGGCTTGGCGATCTCGCGCGGGTGCGAGGCGTTGCCGCCGTTGTGGCCCGGGTCGATCACGATGACCTTGCCCGCCAGCGGGTGCCCGCCGGACCCCTGCGGCGAGACGGGGCCGCCCGCCGAGGTGCCCGTCGTCGCGCCCGTGGTCGGGGGCGCCGCGGTGTCACCGGCCGGCGACGCCTTCCCGCCGGTCGATCCGCCGCACGCGGCCAGTGCGCCGAGGCACAGCGCGAGACCGGCGACCGCGGGGCCTCCTCGTTGGATGCGCACAGACCGTCCTCCGTGATGACTTCGTTACCGACCCTGACAGTCTGCACACGCGCGGGAGTTCGTCAAACGAAGTCGGAGAAACGGGTAGGGCGAGTTCCGGCCGTACCAGGTCAACGAGGACGGCTCTGGACGGCCCTGGTTCGCCCGTACGGGCACGGGGAGGCTCCGGTCAGAGGAGCGGGTCCTCCTTGCCCAGCAGCGCCGCCAGCGCGCGCGCCTCGTCCGCGTCCAGGCCGAGGACCACGCGAGGCCGCCCCCAGGGGTGGTCGATCGAATGGGCGACGTAACTGGCGACCGACTCCGAGACCTGCTCGGCCAGGCCGCGCGCGTGCCGCCACTGCGACCACGCCTGCTCCAGTTCGCTCGCCGCGCGCTGCGCGCACGACACCAGTTCCGGATCACGCACGAGCTGAACCCCCTTGGGTGAACACGACCCTTACCCGTACCGCCCGGCCGCGCGGGCGGCCCCATACAGGAGCCGCCCGCGCGCCACGCCGAGCGGTGAGTCCATTAAGGCGCCGCCGAGGGGGAGGAGGCTGATGAATGCGGCAGGCTTGGCCAGCCCCTTACCCGCACCACACCACTTCGAGGAACACGGACCGTCCGGAGCGTCGGACGGAGCGAGGAGAGCGCGCGGGACAGGTGCGGCAGGGAACCCGGGGCGGGCGCGAGGGAGCCCCCCCGGGGAGGCGCCAGGGGAGCCGCAGGCAGGCGTGAGGGGAGCGCCCGCGGGCGCGTGCGCGCCGGACGGCGGAGGCCGCGCTAGACGGCGGGAGCGGGGCCGGTCGTCGAACGGATCACCAGATGCGGGACGACGAGGTTCTGCTTGGCCCCCCGGGACGGGTCGCCGATCCGCGCGGTCAGCAGCTCCGCGGCCACCCTCCCCATGTCCCGGCGCGGCTGGTCGACGCTGGTCAGCGAGATGTGCCGGATCGCGGCGAGATGCGTGTTGTCGTAGCCGACGATCGACAGCTCCCCGGGCACCGACATGTCCAGCTCGTCCGCCGCCGACAGCGCGCCGGTGGCGACCAGGTCGTTCGGCGCGAAGATCGCCGTGGGCCGCCGCTCGCGGCGCAGCAGCTCCAGGGTCGCCCGGTAGCCGCCGTCCTCGGTGAAGTCGCCGGGCTCGACCACGATCTCGTCGCTCAGCCCGTGCCGGTGCATCGCCTTCTCGTAGCCCGCCCGCCGGTACCGCGCGGTCGTCGAGCGCGCCCCCTCGATGTGCGCGATCCGCCGGTGCCCCAGGCCGACCAGGTGGTCGACGGCCAGGCTCGCGCCCAGCTCGTCGTCGTCCACCACGATGTCGACCCCGACGACGTCGCGCTCGCCGACGACCACCACCGGGACGCTCGCCGCGGCCTCCTTCAGCGACTCCGGGACGACGCTGAGCAGGACGAGGCCGTCCACCCGCATCTCCAGGAACGCCTCGACGGCCTCCGCCTCGAACAGCGGGTCCCAGCGGCCGCTGCCGACCAGCATCCGCAGCCCGGCGCCGTGCAGGCTCTCCTGGAGGCCGTCCAGGAACTCGGCGAAGAACGGGTTGTGCAGGTCGGCGACGATCGCCCCGATCAGCCGGGTGCGGCCCTCGACCAGGCTGCGCGCCACCGCGTTCGGCCGGTAGCCGAGCTCGCGCGCCGCCTGCAGCACCGCCTGCCGGCGCCGCTCGCTCACGTGCGGTGACCCCCGCATGACCAGCGACACGAGCGACTTCGACACGCCGGCCCGCTCGGCGACGTTGCGGATGGTCGGCTTCGGCGCGGGCACCGGCCTCCCCTCGTCGCTGCGCGCCGCGGAGGCGGGCTCGCGCGGCGGGGGCACCGCGCCCTCTCCCACCACCGGCGTCTCGTGCGGGGGGCTTGCTTCACCAGCTGACATGGCACTCCGTCCAGGGGGGCCTAGGCATGCCTCATGGGTCTTGGCGGACCTGCCGCGGCGGCACGCCGCGGAGGGCCGGCGCACCTCCTGCGCCGCGGAGGAGATGCCATGATGCCTCTCCTTCGCCCCATATCGTCGCAACAGTGAGTAACGGGCATACGACAATGGCAGTTGCGGCCTGTGGTGTTCCGGATCACAGCGGTGTCGGCGGGTGATCACGACCCGGTGAAAAGCCCGCCCCGCGGGACGCGCCCGCGACCCGCCCCGGCCGCCCTCGGATACGCTGCCCAGGTGGCAGAACGTGCGGTGGCCGGCGGTAAGGCGCGGAGCCGGCAGGGCGGCGGGCAAGGACGCCGCAGGCTCAGCGTGGACGAACGCCGAGAGGAACTGATCGAGGCGGCGCTGCAGCTGTTCAGCACGCGCTCGCCCGAGGACATCTCGATCGACGACGTCGCGGCCGCCGCGGGCGCCTCGCGCGCGCTGGTCTACCACTACTTCGGCGGCAAGTACGAGCTGTACCTCGCGGCGCTCGGCAGCGCCGCCAAGCAGCTGTCGGTGCTGCTGGAGCCGCCGGCGGAGGGCAAGCCGCTGGAGCGGCTGCGGGTGTCGCTGGAGCGCTACTTCGACTTCGTGGAGAGCCACGCGGCCGGTTACACGGCGCTGCTGCGCGGCGGGCCCGCGGACCGCTCCGGCGAGGTCGGCGAGATCGTCGACGGCATCCGGCAGCTCCTGCTGGACCGGATCCTGCACTCGCTGGACGTGGAGACCCCGCCGCCGATCCTGCGCATCACGCTGCGCTCGTGGATGGCGTCCGTGGAGACCGCGGGCCTGGACTGGCTGGACAACCGCGACGTGACCCGCCCCGAGCTGGAGGCCCTCGTGGTGGACCAGCTCGTGGTGATGCTGCACGTGGCGGGCAAGCACGACCCGTCGACCGGCGCCCTGTTCGACCGTCTCGCCCAGGAAGAGATGAGCGTCTGAGCCGCGCCCCGTCCTGCCACAACGGGAAGATCGGCTGACCTCATCCGGTCACGCCCTGTGCGCTCCGGCGCGGGCCGAGGCCGAGACCGGGACCGGCGTCGAGACCGGGGTCGGGAAAAGGATTGTCCCGCCCGCGGTTCGCGAGCGGGACATCCAGACCGGACGGTGATCGGCCCGGGACCGCGATTCTCGGATGACCGTGGTCCCGGCCCGTTCGTCCAGGAGGCCGCTGCGGCGTCCTCGCGCGTAATCGACGTGCGAGGCCGTCGAGGGGCCTCCTGACCGCCCCCCCAGTTGTTCGGCCGGGTGCTTCCGGCAGGGCTCGGTTCGAGCCCGGCCGGCCGGAGCGGCTACTCCGACCGCTGCTGCGGAATGCCCGCCAGCAGCGCGCGCACCTCCGCCTCGCGGTAGCGCCGATGCCCCCCGAGCGTGCGGATGGACGTGAGCTTCCCCGCCTTCGCCCACCGCGTGACGGTCTTGGGGTCGACGCGGAACATCGTCGCCACCTCCGCCGGCGTCAGCAGGGGCTCGGCCTCTGGCGTACGTGCTGACATGTTTGCGGCCTCTCCTCCGTGGACCGATGACAGCGATCCTGCGATTGATCCTCGCGCGGTCACTGATGTCCCCTATGGCCCGAAAGAGCCACTATGACATCACAACGTGTAACCTTGCCACCACTCAGCGCAACAAGCAAGTTCCTGGCGGTAGTTGCGTGCAAACATCCCCGCCGAGGCCGGGAGCTGCGCGTGTCCGATGATGACTGGGTCACGCTGCGTGATTCTAGCGACACGTATAGTCGTATCGCGCGCGGATTCGGGAAATTTGTTTTAGTTCGCCGATTCGAGGGCCCGTACGGGCCTCCAGCGCGCGAGGAGACGCTTGTACATCGCCACGGTCAGCTCGACCTCACCGCGCTCCATCCCGGTGAGCGCGACGGCCATCTCCGCGACCGACTCGTCCCCCTGCAGCGTCCGGTCGTCCAGCAGATGGACGAGGCCGCCGTAGTCCAGCTCGACCAGCGCCCGCGGATGGAACTCCCCGAGCCACCGGGCGAGCGTGTCCAGCCGGCCCGCCGACAGCAGGAAGACCTCTCCCGACCCGTCGCCGAGGGTCTCGCGCACCACCGGGAGGGCGGCGGCGACCCGGCGGCGCGCCTCCCCCATCGAGGTGACGTAGATGAGAGTACGCGCAGGAGCCGCCGTCGCAGGGCCATGACCTGCTTGTTCTTGGGACGCGTCCTCCTCCGGGCCGTATCCGGCGCCCGGCGCGCCCAGCATCAGGCACCGCTCCCCGCGGGCGAACGGCACGAACCAGTCCAGCGGCACGTGCCACGTGCTCGTCAGGATGTGCGGCCGCAGCGGGCGGCCCGCCCGCTTCCACTGCTCGAACTCGCGCACGGCCCGCTCGGCCAGCGGCGGCGGGACGAACGCGGCCGCGAGCGCCGCCGCGTGCTCCCCGCGGAACCGCTCGAACGCCAGCCAGGACCGCAGCCGCGTCTCCCACGGGCAGACGTAGATCGTGTCGCCGACACGCCGGACGTAGGCGTCCCGGCTCTCCCGGTCCGGCACGACCTCCGGCGGCACGCCGACGACCCGGCGCGCCGCGTCGTCGTGCTCGGCGCCGAGCGCGTGGATCCGGCGGGGCCGCCGCCTGGAGTCGGCATAGGCCGTCCACAGGGTCCGCGCGGGCTCCGGGAAGGCGGTCACCGGTTCATATATCCGTAGGTACGCCGCGTACGGAAACACCACCGCATCGTGACATGAGACCGGACGAACGCTGCCGCGAACACGCCATACCGCGCCCCTTAGTCTGATCTACAGACAGAGAGGAGGGCACTACCGTGCCTAATGTCTTCGGGTCGCCCCACAAGGGCACAGAGCCCCGACACGAGCAGGTCGTCTTCTGCCAGGACGAGGCCAGCGGCCTGCGCGCGATCATCGCGATCTACTCCACCGCGCTCGGCCCCTCGCTGGGCGGCACCCGCTTCTACCCGTACGGGTCGGAGGAGGAGGCGCTCACCGACGTGCTGAACCTGTCCCGCGGCATGGCCTACAAGAACGCCATGGCGGGGCTGGACCTCGGCGGCGGCAAGGCCGTCATCATCGGTGACCCCGCCAAGGACAAGTCGGAGGCGCTGCTGAGGGCGTACGGACGGTTCGTCCAGTCGCTCAACGGCCGCTACTACACGGCGTGCGACGTCGGTACGTACAGCGAGGACATGGACGTGGTGGCGCGGGAGTGCCGGTTCGTCACCGGGCGGACGGTCGCGCACGGCGGCGCGGGCGACTCGTCGATCCTGACCGCGTACGGCGTGTTCCAGGGCATGCGCGCCGCGGCGGAGACGGTGTGGGGCACGCCGTCCCTGCGCGGCAAGAGGGTCGGCGTGGAGGGCGTCGGGAAGGTCGGCCACAGGCTGGTGGAGCACCTGCGCGAGGACGGCGCGGACGTGGTCATCTGCGACGTCAGCGAAGCGGCGGTGGAGCGCGTCCAGGCGCTGCACCCCGAGGTGGACGTCGTCGCGGACAAGGACGAGATGGTCCGTACGGAGCTGGACGTGTACGCGCCGTGTGCGCTCGGCGGGTCCCTCAACGACGACACGGTGCCGGTGCTGAGCGCGAAGGTGGTGTGCGGGGCGGCCAACAACCAGCTCGCCCACTCCGGCATCGAGAAGCGCCTCGCGGACCGTGACGTGCTGTACGCGCCCGACTACGTCGTGAACTCCGGCGGCGTGATCCAGGTGGCGGACGAGATCGAGGGCTTCAACTTCGACCGGGCGAAGGCGCGCGCGACGGGGATCTACGACACGACCCGGAAGATCTTCGCGCTGGCCGCCGACGAGGGCGTCCCGCCGGCGGTGGCCGCCGACCGGCTCGCCGAGCGGCGGATGTCCGAGATCGGACGCCTGCGCGGCATTCTCCTCTGAGCGGACGGACTCCTCCGAGCGGACGGTGATCCGGGCCGTCGCGGGGCCGGTACGGCCGGCTCCGCGGCGGTCCGCCGCGTTTCCGCCGATGGCGGCCGCTCTCGCGCGCGTGTCGCGGGCGCCTTGCCGCCGCACTGTAGGGCGGCCCTGACCACCGGATACACTGGAGTCTCAGCAACAAGAGCGCCGCCACGTACCGTCGATGTACCGAGCCGGGCGCAAAACGGGTACGGTTGTATCCGTGACTGACGCATGGCTCATCAGGCACCGGTTCGTGTGGTACACGCGCGCGTTGATGGGCCCACGAAAGCCCTGACCATCGAGGGGGTCGAGCCAATGGGTCGCGGCCGAGCCAAGGCCAAGCAGGTGAAGGTTGCCCGCCAGCTCAAGTACAACAGCGGCGGTACAGACCTCGACCGCCTGAAGCACGAACTCGGGGTCAACGACTCCGGTGACGACTCCTACGATGAGCTCGCCGAGAAGTACGCGGACTACGCCGATGACTACGGGACCGAGGACCGCAAGGACGGCACCTCCGGTTGACCGGCTGACAACACGCCACTGCCCGCACCCGCGGGCAGTGGCGTTTGTTCGGTTTCGGGCATCCGGTCCCCGGCGCTCCTGAGCACCGCCCCGCGCGGCTGAGAAACGCCTGGGGCCGCGTCCGGCGTCTCCGGCGCATCAGCCGACCCACGGGTCTCCCTGGCGTCCCAGCGTCGCGCTCAGCGCCTCGCCGTCCCACCCGGAACCCCGGGCGGGACGGATCGGACGGCAGGTCGCTTGATCGACGGATCGGACGGTCGCTTCCGGACGGGTCAGGCGAAGTCGGCCCGGCCGGCGCCCTCGGTGACCTCACCGAGGACCCAGGACGGCACGCCGCGCGACGCCAGCAGCCGCAGCGCCTCGTCGGCGGCCTCGGCGGCGACGATGGCGGCCATGCCCACGCCCAGGTTGAACGTCTTGTCCATCTCCGCCTGCGGCACGTCGCCGTGGTCCTGGAGGACCCGGAACAGCGCGGGCACCTCCCACGACGAGCGGCGCAGCACGGCGTCCGCGGTCGGCGGCAGGGACCGCGCCAGGTTCGCCGCCAGCCCCCCGCCCGTGATGTGGGCGAACGCCCGGACGCCCCCGGCCCGGGTCAGGGCCAGGCAGTCCTGCGCGTAGATGCGGGTCGGTGTGAGCAGTTCCTCACCGAGCGGACGGTCCAGCTCCGACGGCTGCGACTCCAGCGCGAGATCGGTCGTGGCCAGGATGTGGCGGACGAGCGAGTACCCGTTGGAGTGGATGCCGGACGACGCCATGGCGATGACCGCGTCCCCGGGGCGGACACGGTCCGGCCCCAGCAGCTCTCCGGCCTCCACCACGCCCGTCCCGGCGCCGGCGATGTCGAACTCGTCCGCCTCCAGCAGGCCAGGGTGCTCGGCGGTCTCGCCGCCGACCAGGGCGCAGCCCGCGAGGGCGCAGCCGTCCGCGATGCCGCCGACGATGTCGGCGATGCGCTCCGGCACGACCTTGCCGCAGGCGATGTAGTCCGTCATGAACAGCGGTTCGGCGCCGCATACGGCGAGGTCGTCGATGACCATGCCGACGAGGTCGTGCCCCACCGTGTCGTAGACGCCGAGGCGCCGCGCCAGGTCGACCTTGGTGCCGACGCCGTCCGTGGACGTCGCGAGCAGGGGCCGCTTGTAGCGCAGGAAGGCGGACGCGTCGAAGAGGCCCGCGAAGCCGCTGGCGTCGTCCACGACCTCGGGACGCCGCGCGCGCGCCACCCGCGACTTCATCAGCTCGACGGCGCGCTCGCCCGCCGCGATGTCCACGCCGGCGGCCTCGTACGAGGTCATCGGGTGACCTCCAGCAGGTGCTTGCCGCGGGCGGCGTCCTCCACCGGGATGGGGTAGACGCCGTCGAAGCAGGCCCGGCACAGGTTGTCCTTGGGGATCCGCGACGCGGAGATCAGCTCGTCCAGCGAGATGTAGCCGAGCGTGTCGGCGCCGATGGAGTCGCGGATCTCCTCCACCGACAGGTTCCCGGCGATCAGCTCGGCCCGCGTGGCGAAGTCGATGCCGTAGAAGCACGGCCACGACACGGGCGGGCTGGAGATGCGCACGTGCACCTCCCTGGCGCCCGCGTCCCGCAGCATCCCCACGATCGCGCGCTGGGTGTTGCCGCGGACGATCGAGTCGTCCACCACCACCAGGCGCTTGCCCTCGATCGCCTCGCGCAGCGGGTTCAGCTTCAGCCGGATGCCGAGCTGGCGGATCGTCTGCGACGGCTGGATGAACGTCCGGCCGACGTAGGAGTTCTTCACCAGGCCCTGGCCGTAGGGGATGCCGGACGCCTCGGCGTAGCCGATCGCGGCCGGGGTGCCCGACTCCGGCGTCGGGATGACCAGGTCGGCCTCGACGGGGTGCTCGCGGGCCAGCCGGCGGCCGACCTCGACCCGCGTCGCCTGGACGCTGCGCCCGGCGATCGTGGTGTCCGGCCTGGCCAGGTACACGTACTCGAACAGGCAGCCCTTCGGCCGCGGCTCGGCGAACCGCTCGGAGCGCACGCCCTCGCCGTCGATCGCGATCAGCTCGCCGGGCTCGATCTCCCGGACGAACCGGGCGCCGACGATGTCGAGACCGGCGGTCTCGGACGCGACCACCCAGCCGCCGTCCTCCAGCGAGCCCAGCACCAGCGGGCGGATCCCCTCGGGGTCGCGCGCCGCGTACAGGATCCCCTCGTCCATGAAGACCAGGGAGTACGCGCCGCGCGTCACCGGCAGGATCTCGCGCGCCGCCGCGAGCGGGCCGCCCTCGCGGGTGGCCAGCAGCGCGGTCAGGACCTCGGTGTCGGTGGTGGCGGTCAGCACCCCCGGCTCCAGCCGGGCGGCCAGGTCCGGGGTGTTGATCAGGTTGCCGTTGTGCACCAGCGCCAGCCCGCCCGCCTCGGTCGAGCGGAACGTGGGCTGCGCGTTCTCCCACGTCGGCGAGCCGGTCGTGGAGTAGCGGCAGTGGCCCACGGCGATGTGGCCGCGCAGGGTGTTCAGCACCGACTCGTCGAAGACCTGGGCGACCAGGCCCATGTCCTTGTAGACGACGATCCGGGAGCCGTCGCTTACCGCGATGCCCGCCGACTCCTGCCCGCGGTGCTGGAGCGCGTACAGGCCGTAGTAGGTGAGCTTGCTCACTTCCGCCCGCGGCGCCTGGTCCGCGGGGACCCAGACGCCGAACACACCGCAGGCGTCCTGCGGGGGGCGGTCGGAGGGATCGATGTCGTGGCTCAGACGTCCGTCACGGAGAGGCACACCAGTCAGTCTAGATGCCCCCTTCACCTGCTCGGATCGGTGGATCTCCTTAAGCGACCTTTACTCCCCGCGAGCACGGCTTTCAGCGTCCGCGCGCAAATCTGGTGGCCGACACGTGGAGGGACGCATGACGCTGCCTGGGTACCAGACCTATTCGCCTCCGGCTCCGCCCAGGCGGAGCGGGCTGGCACGGGCCTCCCTGGTGCTCGGCATCGTCGGGCTCCCAGGGCTCGCCCTGTGCCTCCTGGGGCTGATCCCGGCGCTCGTGGGGCTCGTCCTGGGGACGGTCGCCCTCGTCCGCGGGCGGTCCGAGCGGTGGCCCGCCGTGGCGGGGATCGTGTGCTCCGGGATAGCCGTCGTGGTGGGCGCCCTGGCGCTGTCCTGGTTGCTGAGCAAGGCGGCGATGTGCGGGGACACGTCCCGCTACCCGGACGACGCGGCGCGCCAAGGGTGCGTGGAGCACGAGTTCCCGTTCGTCCGCGATACGCCGGCTCCCTGAGCCGGGCCGCTCGTCAGCCCGCTTCCGGGGCGGCGAGGGCGGCCACCGCCTCGGCGCTCAGGGGCGACGCGTAGACCCGGAAGTCGTCCATCAGGCCGCCGAAACCGGGCTTGGTGGGTTCGCTGCCCAGGTAGATGGGCCCGGCGGGCGTCACGACGGCGTGCTCCAGGGACATGCCCGTGTCGAGACGGCCGTTGATGTAGAGGAACATGCCTTCCTGGTCCACGACGAAGGCGACGTGGGTCCACTCCCCCAGAGTCGGCCTCGCGTGGCTGTCCACGTACTCAGGGCCCTTGATGGTGAACAACTGCACGCGCATGCGCATGGCGTCGGGATAGAGCCACATGCCGAGCGCGCGCGCATCGCTCTCCGCCACCGGCTTGTAGAGCAGGCTCCGCCATTCGCCGGTCGGCTCCTCCTCCACCCGGACGAAGAACGCCACGCTGAACCCGAACACCTGGCTCAGCACCAGCTGCGGCATAGCGGGGATCAGCGCCCGGCCATGGCCGTCCAGGCTCAGCGCCTCCCCGTGCCGTCCCGGGACGATCTGCGCGGACTCGTTCAGCTCCGCGACCGGCCCGCCCCCCGCGGCGTCCGCCACCCGGCGGCCGTCGACGGTCGCGACGTCGAACGTCCAATGCGCAACGAGCACGGGTCCACCTCCTGCACGGCCTCTCGCCGATGCGGTGCCCCGACGGTCGGCACCCACGCTCGCAGCGCCCGGCGCGCCAGGCAAGGCACGAAACGGACACGGCGCCCGATATCGCAGGTCAGGCTCGGGAAACCGGATCAGCCGAGCGGCAACGGGACCTGCGCGGACAGGTCCGCGCGCGCGCCGCTGGCCCGCACCCGGTTGGCGGCGACGGCGTCCGCCCAGCTCAGCCGTCCCGTCGCCAGCGCGATCCAGGTCCCGGCGTCCATCTCCACCACATTCGGCGGCGTTCCCCGGGTATGGTGCGGGCCGGCGATGCACTGCACGGCGGCGTGCGGAGGGACGCGCACCTCGACCGACCGGCCCGGCGCCAGCTCCGCGAGCCGGTCGAGCAGGAACCGGACGGCGCCGCGGACGACCGGGCGGGACACGTCCCCGGCCGGGTCCTTGCCCGCGTCCAGGGCCGCCAGCACGGTCTCCAGGGCCGCGCGGCGCAGTGCGGCGGCCTCGTCCGGGCCGGGGAAAGGCGGCAGGCCCAGGGCGGCGCGCTGCTCGTTCAGCACGGCGGTGGAGAGCGGTGTTCGCGGCACCGTCCCGACGCTACCGGGTCGCCGCCGGCGGAAGGAGCGGGAGGCCGCCCGCACGGAGGTGCGCGGGGACGGCCTGCGAGGGTGTTCGGCGGCGGTTCTCGGCGGCGGTGGGGCGGGGCGCTCGGCCATCGATGGCACCCGAACGCCTCACACACGGTAAAAATGGACCCCGGTAGCAGGCACGCATGGGGACTTGAAAGGAACGGGGAAGCCGGGGACGCCGTCCCCGGAGGACACGGAGGTTCGTCAGATGCCCGAGGCGCTGCCCCTGCAGCCCGGTGACCCGCGACGGCTCGGCTCGTACGAGGTCACGGGCCGGCTGGGCGTCGGCGAGCAGGGCGCCGTCTTCCTCGGCAGGGACCCTGCGGGCGGCTTCGTCGCCGTGAAGCTCCTGCACGTCCGGCTGAGCGGCGAGCCCGTGGCACGCTCCCGGTTCGCCAACGCCTTCGCGTCCGCCCAGAAGGTCTCCGGTTTCTGCACGGCGGCGATCCTGAGCGCCGACGTGGAGGGCGACCGCCCCTACGTGGTGAGCGAGTGGGTGGACGGTCCTTCCCTGCAGCAGCTCGTGGACGAGGAAGGGAAGCGCGGCGGCGCCGTAGTGGAACGCGTGGCCGTCGGTGCGGCGGTCGCGCTGGCCGCCGTCCACCGGGCGGGCGCCGTCCATCACGGGCTGAAGCCGGGGAACATCCTGCTCGGCAGGAACGGCCCCCGGATGGCCGACTTCGGGATAGCGCGCGCGCTGGAGGCCGTTAACGCCGCGCCCACCGGACGCATCACCGAAGACCCCGCCTACAAGGCGCCCGAGCAACTCAGCGGCAGCGGCATCGGCCCGGCCGCCGACGTCTTCGCCTGGGCCGCCACCATGCTCTTCGCGGCGACGGGCAAGGCGCCCTTCGGGGACGGCTCCCCGTCCGAGGTGATGCAGCACATCATCTACGAGGAGCCGGACCTGTCGGAGGCGCCGCCGTCCCTGCGCGAGGTGATGCGCGACGCGTTCGCCAAGGACCCCGCCGCACGTCCCACCGCTAAGCAGTTGCTCGAACGGCTCCTCGCGGAGAGCAGCGCGCTCGCGGAGCGCCTGCCCGCGTCGATGGTGGACGAGGGCCGTGCGCTCGCCACGAGCGTCGTACCGGCCGCGCAGGCTTCCCCGCCGCCGCCCTCTCAGCCCTCCCAGCCGCCGGCGCAGGCACCGGTCCCACCGCCACCACCGCGCAGTCTGGGGCAGCCCACCTCACCGCCCCCACCGCAGGGACCACCCCCGCCGCAAGGGCCACCCCTGCAGGGACCGCCCGCACCGCACGGGCCGCCGCCTCCCGGCGCCGGGCCTGCACCCATGCCGCCCGGGCCGCCGCGCTCGCCTATGGGCGTTCCTATGGGGATGCCTATGGGCGGTCCTGTAGGCGCGCCCATGGGTGCTCCCCAGGGGCCACCGCCCCACCAGGGGTTCATGCCCCCGCCTCCCGGCAACGCGCCGCAGATGCAGCCGCCGCCCGCGACGGCCCGGCACGCGTTCCATCCGCCCCCGTCGCGTCCCTTCCGGAAGCTCTCGCAGTTCCTCTCCTCCACTTCCCTGGGGAAGGACAAGCAGAAGCCCGAGCCGGAAGGCCCCGCCGGTTCCGGCGGCGCTGCGCCGTCCGCACCCGATCTGGACCCCGCCGCCTTCGAGGCGACCACCACGTTCAACGTGATCGCCCCGTCGGCGGACGCCACGGCCACGCTGAGCGCCGTCCCGGAGGCCCCCGTCCCGTCCGACCCGGCCCCGACCGCCATGTTCGACCCCCTCGACATGCCGGACGCGCCGGGCATGCCGGACGCGTCGGACTCGACGACGGCGTCGCACTTCATCCCCGGCCTGCGGGCCGAGCAGGGCGGCGGTGGCGACCGGAAGGCGTCGGCGCTCCTCGCCCTCGGCCGGATGCGCCGGCCCAGCAACCACGTCCTGGGCGTCGCGCTGTCCCTCGTCATCGGCGTGGGCGTGGGCATCGCCATCATCGTGCTCGTGCTGTGGCCGCAACTGAAGGACGACGGCGACCCGCCGACGAACCAGACCAACACGTCCGCCAACCAGCCGGTGAGCACGGTCCCCGGCCCGTTCGCGGGCACCTGGAAGGGCACGGTGGTGAACACCGCCCAGCACGCGTCCTTCCCCGTCGAGGTGACGTTCCAGACCGGGGCCACCACCGCGCGCGCGGTCTACCCGCAGGAGCGCTGCACGGGAACGCTCACGCTCAAGAGCGGCACGCAGAGCAACCTGACCATGGACCTCGCCATCCCGGCGCCCTGCACGCCCGGGACCGTCCAGATCAAGCGGATGGCGGACGGGACGCTCCAGTACGCGTGGAACAAGCCCGGCACGAACCTCGCCTACTCCGGAAAGCTGTCGCGCGGCTGACCCCGCCCTCGCCCGCTCGCGACGTCGCCGGGCGCGCGGGGGCGCGCGACAGGGCCGGGCGCGCGACCGGATCGGAACCGTCTCCTGACGCGGCCTTCCGGTTGACGGCCGACTCCGGCCGCCGCGCAGCCCGTCCGACCCGTCCGCTTTTGCGGTCTTTATCTGAGTAGTTCCGCTAGGGTTTCCCCTCGATCGAATCCTCGATCTTCTGACGGGCCGCCGAGAGCGCGGCCCCCCGGCAGAAGGAGACAAGCCTTGCGGGCTGTCCACCGGAGGCTCCTGTTGGCCGGCGTCGTCGCGGCGTGCGTCGGCGGCGCGGCGGCCTTTCCCGTCCTCGCGGACTCCTCTTCCCCCTCCCTCGTCAAGGTGACCGCCGCCGAGGGCACCCCCGTGCCCGGCCGCTACATCGTCACCCTGAAGAAGGGCGCGTCCGCCGAGTCGGCCGTCAACAAGGTGAAGGCCACCGGCGCGCAGCGCTTCGACGGCGTCCTCAACGGCTTCGCCGCGAAGCTGACCGGCGCGCAGCTCGACAAGCTTCGCCATGACAGCCGCGTCGCCGCCATCGAGCAGGACCAGGTCATGAAGGCCCAGGGGACGCAGGGTTCCGCGCCCTGGGGCCTCGACCGCATCGACCAGCGCAAGCGGCCGCTGTCGAAGAGCTACCACTACACCTCGCTGGCCAAGGACGTCACCGCCTACGTCATCGACTCCGGCCTCGACGTCACCCACTCGCAGTTCGGCGGCCGCGCCGCCATCGCGTGGGTCGCTCCCACCTACAACGGCAACGGCGCCGACTGCAACGGCCACGGCACCCACGTCGCCGGCATCATCGGCTCGAGCACCTACGGCGTCGCCAAGGGCGTCAAGCTGCGCGCGCTCCGCGTCCTCGACTGCGACGGCACGGGCTACGTGTCCGACCTCGTGTCCGCCGCGCAGTGGCTGCGCACCCACGCCGCCAAGCCGGCCGTCGCGAACATCTCGATCGGCGCGCCCAAGTCCGCCGCCCTGAACACCGCCGTGGAGAACCTGTCCCGGTCCGGCGTGTTCGTCTCCGTCGCGGCGGGCAACGAGAACGCCGACGCGTGCAAGTCCTCGCCGTCCGGCGCGGGCTGGGTCATGGCCGTCGGCGCCACCACGTCCTACGACAACCGCGCCACCTTCTCCAACTGGGGCAAGTGCGTGGACATCAACGCCCCCGGCTACGACATCCGGTCGACGCTGCCCGGCAACACGACCGGCCTGGAGAGCGGCACGTCCATGGCCTCGCCGTTCGTCGCCGGCACCGCCGCCCTCTACCTGCAGACGCACCCCAAGGCGACCTTCCCCACGGTGCAGAAGTGGCTGAACGACAACTCCACCAAGAACGTCCTCGGGCGCATGCGCAGCCAGGCCAACCGGCTGCTCTACAAGAGCAACCTCTGACCCTCCCGTAGGATGGCCCGGCTCCCCCACGGGGGGCCGGGCTTCTTGGGTGTTGAACCGTCCCACCCGTCACAGCCGTTTACCCTTGGCGAGGACAAGGACGGCCCCCTCGCCGTCCGTTGGCATTCGGCCGGACGCCCCCGTGTCCGGCCGGAGAGGAGAAGACGTGGAGTCCCCCACCTCCACCCTCCGGAGACGAACCCGGCGCGCGGCCTTGGCCCTCATCGCCGTCGCCCTGCCGCTGGCCGGCACCGCCGCCCCCTCCTCCGCCGCCGCGCCGCGCACCCCCGCCGCACTGCCGTCCGACCCCGGCGACAGCGGCAAGTTCGCCAAGATGAACGCCCAGATCGCCAAGCTCGACAAGGCCTACGGCGGCGACCTCGCCAAGCTGAAGGACGCCCAGTACGCCGCCAAGAAGGCTCTGCAGACGTCTCAGAGCCTGCAGGGCGACCTCAACGACGCCCGCTCCCTCGTCGCCCAGATGGCCGCCACCCAGTACATGACGGACGGCCAGGGCCCCACCATCTCCATGCTCGCCGCGGGCAACGCGTCCGACATGCTGAGCGGCTACACCCTCATCGAGCACCTCGCGCAGAACAAGACGGCGAAGGTCGCGCAGATCGGCAAGCTCGTCGACGAGCAGGCCAAGGCGCACGCCCAGGCCCAGCAGAAGATCACCGAACTGCAGAAGGAGATCAAGGACCTGCTGGGCCAGAAGAAGCGCGTCGAGGCCTTGGTCAAGAAGTACAAGCCGCAGTCACCGAGCGTCGGCATGGGCGGCGTCACCCCGCGCATGCTGAACGTCAAGAACGTCATCGACCAGGAAGAGGGCCCCTTCCCGACGATCGGCTGCGTCCGCAGCACCGGCGACCCGCAGGACCACGGCACCGGCCACGCCTGCGACTTCATGATCACCACCGGCGGCGTCATGGCCACCGGCGCCGCCAAGGCCCACGGCGACGCCACCGCCGCCTACGCCATCGCCCACGCGAGCGCCCTGGGCATCAAGTACATCATCTGGCGCCAGCGCATCTACGACCTCCGCAGCCCCGGCTGGCGCACGATGGAGAACCGCGGCGGCGTAACCGCCAACCACTACGACCACGTCCACATCTCGGTCTTCTAGCCGCATCGCGATCTGACCAGGGCCGCAGCTCACGAGATCTCCCGAGAGGGCACATCCAGGGCACTCGCCCCCGGAATCGTTCCCCACGTGTCGTCGATCGCCTTGCGCATCCGGTCCCCGGCTGGACGGCATCAGATGCGTGTACGTCCGGAGCGTGAAGCCGGGGTCAGCGTGCCCGAGGAACTCGGCCAGCGCCCGGATGTCCACACCGCGCTCCAGGAGCACACTCGCGAAGTGATGGCGGAGCGCGTGGAAGCCGTTCTCCCGAGTTGCCGGAACATCGGCACGCCCTTGGTTAGCCAGCTAAGAGACTTGCTCACGTCTTCAAAGGCTTTCACTTCGCAGCCACCGGCTGCGGTCCCAAGAGCCGGATGTTCAGATACCAGCGAATCCTGCCGTCGAGCCATCCGCTCACACGAGCTTCGCCACGATTGAACGGAGCTCCTTGGCACCCACGGCACGTTCGACCGGCGGACGCCCCTCAGCCTTCGCCGATTTCAGCGCGATACCGGGCCTCGGTCAGATCCTCAGCCAGGTCGGCCAAGGTGACCTCGGGATTCAGCGCGGTGATCACACGTTCGGTCAATGGGCGCAGCGAATAGACGTGACGCACCGCCTCCAGATCGACCGAGACCTGGTAATAGTCCTCGGCGAAGCGCTGGAACGTCTCAGGGACAGGATCGGCGAGCAGCCCGAAGAGGCGGTCCGCTCCATCGGCATCGTGCTCACCGTCGGGGTAGTCGATCTCACCCACGTGCCAGCGGTCATCGCCGGTCCCGCGCCACAGGCACGCGGTGACCAAAGGCAGCCCGGTCTCGTCGCAGAAAGCCGGCTCCTGGACACACGACCCGAAAACCCCTGGAACCGAGTCCAGGACCCCCGGCCAAGGTCCCTCGTTCACATACGGGCTCATCACCGACTCGTGAGCGAACCCGCGCACATAGGCACCAGCCGCCGAGAAGACGATCGAGTACTCGTCCCCCGAGCCGTTCCTCATCGAGGCCATCTCTTCCCCTGGCGACCAGTCCGCAGAGAAGGAGTAATACCGGCTCTCCCAGACGGGGCTCAAAATCGCCTCCAGCACGGCCACCGACCGGCATAGATCCCGCAGCCGATCGATGTCGGGCAGCGATCGAGCCACCTCATGAGCAGTCACGAACAGCATCTAACCGGATTATGGGCACCGGAAGCCCACGCCGCCCCAGCAGGCAACCCCATGCTGGTTCCCACCCGCCTGACATCGACGGACAGAGCCCATCGACACGTGGCACCTGTGCACGTCTACCCGTGCCAAGGTCTGCTCCCGAAGGAGTACGCCGACATCTGCGTAATCGATGCGCCTGGCCACGGCGTGAGGATGACGTAGCGTTGCTGAATCTAGCTGTTTGAAATCAAGGAGCGGCGGCGCTCAGGCTGCTGCGCGGCCCCGCGCTGGCCGCCCGGAGCGTGCGGCGTGGGCGCCGGTCACCGGACGGCCGCGCCGGGCCGCGCATCGCGCCACGTCCGCCGGCCCCGCCCCGACTGCCCGCCGCGGGGGCCGCGCCGCCGCAGCGGCTACCTCCACGCAGAGGCCTTGTGCTCATCACTGCCTGCTGAGATCGTTCCGAAGGTGTCCCGTGAAGATCGCCGAAGCCGAGTGCAAAAGCAGCGCGAGGCCGGAGGAGAGACGTTCACGGACGTTCTCCGGCGCGTGGCCCGGAGCATGCCCGTCGCGATCCCGGTCGTTCTCATCGTGGTGGTCAGTGCCGCGATCGGTGTGGCCTTCCTTAGGCCCCCGTACCAAGTGCTCCCAGCGAGCATCTCCATTCCTCTGCTCGCATGGGTGATCCGCCGAGGGCGGACGCCCAGGTGAACGTGTGAGCCATGGTGGAACCTACGGTCATCCGCGGTACGGGGATGTTGCAAGCTGGGCTGGAAGGGTGCGGGGCTCCCCCCGACCCCGCCTGTCGAGGATGGCGGCGGCCGGACCCTGGGGGAGGAAGGTGGGGGCAGAACAGCGGCTACGCCGCACGCCCAGCGGTGCGGAAGCTAGGCGACCCGGCCGACGTGCAGAACCATGATGGCTTGGTCTTCCGGCTAGATCTCGTAGAGGACGCGGTACCGGTTCACTCCATGTGACGCTGTCGGTCATCAGTGGGTGAGCCCGAACCGGCGCCGTACCTCGTCCTGCGGGATCGCCGTCACCGTCCCCGCGTCCTGCTGTGCGCGGTACTCGGCCAGGGCCTCCGCCTCTTCCGCGTCGGCTTGCTCGGCGAGCTGCGCGCGGCGTTCGAGTTCGCGCAGCCGGCGGTACTCGTCGAGCGGGACGACCACGGCGGCCTCACCGCCGAGGCGGATCACCTGATGATCGTCGCCTACCGGGAGTTCGGTCTTGGCTGCCATGCTAGATGAGGCGTCCGACGCCTGGCGCGGAGCATCTTCCAAACTGGCCGCTCATACGGATTGTCAGTACGCTGCCTCCGCTGGAGGCCGGTCTGAGCACCCTTCAGGGTCCGCGGCTCAGGGAGGGTGGGTATGGAACCACTCCCGGATACGTCTCGGAGTAGGCAGAATCCCATGACCCCACCCTCCTTCCGGCCGGTCGGCCACCGTCATGCCATTTCAAGCGCAGGGCACATCGAGGGCACATGGGGGCGCGATCATGCACGAGACGTTGAGAGTCACCGAGGGATTCATGGCAGGTCAGCGCGGTCATGCGGGGTATCGCCGCTGGTCGCGATCTTGGGCAGCTCAGAACTCGGTCTTCTAGCCGCATCGCGCTCTGACTAGGGTGGTGCGGTGACCGACTTGGGGGAGAGTGCGAGTTCGATCTGGTCGGGGCGGGCGGTCGCGTACGCGGAGTCCTTCGCCGCGGTGTGCGCGTACCCGATCGAAGACCTGCTGGACGCCGCCGGAGTAGGCCCCGACGTCCGTCTGCTGGATGTGGGCACCGGATCGGGGAACGTCGCCGCGGGGGCGTGCGCGAGAGGTGCTCGGGTCACCGCCGTCGACGCCGACCCGGGGATGGCGGAGGTCGCCGCGAAGACCGTCCCGCTGGCCGAGGTCGGCGTCGCCGAGCTGCCCGTCCTTCCATTCGCCGACGATGCCTTCGACGTGGTGACCGCCAACTTCGTACTGGACCACGTGGGCCGGCCGCGGCGTTCACTGGCCGAGCTCGGCCGGGTGACGCGGCCGGGCGGCCGGATCGCGGTGACGATGTGGGCCGTGCCGGGCGGAGAGGGACGGGCCCTGCTGGGACGAGCGATCGAGGCCGCCGGTGCGCATCGCCCCACCCACCGGGCGGTCCTGGACTCCGAGACCGATTTCCCGCGGACCGAGCAGGGGCTCGCGGACCTGATGCGAGCCGCCGGGATTGCCCGTCCTTCCTGCCGGACCATCGCCTGGGACCACCGGACCTCCGCGCAGGAGTGGTGGCATGGCGCGGCGTCGGGTGTCGGCTTCATCGGCCACCTCGTCGCCACCCAACCGCCCGAGATCAGAGCGGAGATCAAACGGCGGTTCGACCTTCTCAGCGCGGAGTTCACCGGTCCGGACGGCCGCCTCGCCCTGCCGCACCGGGCACTGCTCGCCACCGGAACCCCCGAAGCATGAGCAGCCGCAAGACCCCACGCTGCCGAATTGAGCTGTTCTGAACCAAGGGACGACGCGCTCGGGCCGCGCATCGCGACGCGTCCGCCGAGGGCAGAGACCCAGGTGAATGTGTGTGCGGGGTGTCTTCGCTGGTCGCGGTCTTGCGCGGCCCAGAATTCGGCTTTCTGAGCGTCCGGGATGGGGTTCTGGGGCACGGTCGCCTTTCTACGGTCCCAACGGCGCGCCGAGACGCTGGACGCGTTGTCGTCCTGGGCCGCCCTCGGCATGGCCTCCTGGGACCACGGTGACGGCTGGCAAGGCGTCCAGTTCCGCCACGACCAGGACCTCGACTGGCGGACGGTGCTCATCGAGGTGATGCGCGAGACCGCCCGGCCCGTGCTCGGCGCCTTCGTCCTCGACAGCGACGGCGCGTGCGTTCTCGGCGCGGACCCCGTGAACGGGGCCTGGTCGGCGGTGCTCGAGATCGAGGGCGTCCTGGCGCACCTCGTCCTGCCGGTCGTCGAGTGGGTGGACGGTGAGGAGACCCCTCGCGTACGTGAGGACGACCCGGACTACCTGCGGGAACGCGAAGAGCTTCGCACCGCGCTCACCGAAATGTGCGGCCCGGTCGAGGAAACCCTTGGGATCCCTGCCGCCCATTCGCGATGAAGGGCGAATGGTTCAGGAGCGGGTGGTCTCTTCGGTTTTGAAGGTGCGGAAACCTCGGCGGTGGTAGTTCGGGAGGGCGTTGGGATGGTCGAAGGACGAGGTGTGGAGCCAGACCCGGGCGGCCGTCGGGGACAGTTCCCAGGCGTGCTGGATTCCCAGGGTCAGCGCGTAGCCGCCGAGGCCCTTGCCGACGAAATCGGGGAGCAGGCCGAAGCTCTTGATCTCGACCTCGTGGTCTTGGGGGTCGTAGGCGACGATTCCGGCGTGCTCGCCGGTGAAGAACAGGAGGCCGAACGTCCGGCGGGGATTCTCGTCGAACCAGGCCCGCCATTCCTCGGGGGTGCGGCGGGAGCTTCTCCAGCCGTACGGGGCGCCGACGCGGGCGAGGATGTCCGGGACGAGGGGCGAGGTCCGGTCCAGGGGCGCCAGGGCCAGGCCGGGGACGGGGGCGGCCGCGACCAGCTGCGCGCGGTCGGTCATCTCGACGTACGTCACGATCTCCTTCACACCGGCAGGCTACGGTGCGGGCGCAACTCGCGGCGGTAGCGGAGTTCGTCGACGGGTGTGCCGCGGACGTTCCGGTGGCGGGTCTCGCCGGTGAAGGCCCACCCGGCGGCCTCGTAGAAGGCGCAGGCGCGCCGATTGCCGTCGAGGACCCAGAGAACGGCGCTCTCGTGGCCGAGGCCGGAAAGGGCGTTGAGGGCGTGGGTGTGGAGGGCGCCACCGATACCTTGCCGCCAATGCGACTCGGCCACGTGCAGGGCCAGCAGTTCGCCAGTGCGAGGGGCGTCGTGGGACGGCCCGATTTCGGCGAAGGCGACTATGGCGGGCGCGGTGACGAACGCGGTGCGGGACGGGTCGCGGAGCCTTTCCAGCCAGCGGTGCTCGCGTTCGGCCACATCGTAGGCGGCGAGGAAACCGTCCGGGAGAAGGCCGCGGTAGGCGGCACGGTACGAGGCCAGGTGCAGGCGCGCGATCGCGGGGGCGTCGGCCTCGGTGGCGGTGCGGATCGCAGGGGGCATGCGTCCAATGGAAAACGAGAAGGGCGCCCCGGTGGGGCGCCCTTCTGTGGTCGTGCGGGTCAGTTCGCGTAGCTGGGGAGCATGCGCTCGTTGGCCTCGCGGAGTTCGGCGAGGGGGATGGAGAACAGCTCCTGCTGGTCGCCCTCCGGGCCGCGGCCGGCGACGGTCAGCGTGTCGCCGCCGGCGACGCCGATCTGGGTGACCGGGACGCCCGCCGACTCGCAGAGGGCCGCCAGGCGGGCCTCGCCGCCGGGACGGACCGCGACCATGGCGCGGGCCACCGACTCGCTGAACAGCGTGACGAACGGGTCGCCGGGCAGGGTGATCCGGGCGCCGAGGCCGCCGCGCAGGCAGGACTCCACCAGGGTCTGCGACAGGCCGCCGTCCGACAGGTCGTGGGCGGCCGTCAGGAGGCCCTCGCGGATCGCGGTGACCATGACCGAGGCGAGGGCCGCCTCCGCCTTCAGGTCCACCAGCGGCGGCAGGCCGCCGAGGTGGTTGTAGACGACGTGCGCCCATTCGGAGCCGCCGAACTCCTCGCGGGTCTCGCCGAGCAGCGCGATCGTGGCGCCGTCGGAGGTGAGCGCCATGTTCACGCGGCGGCGGACGTCGTCGTGGACGCCGAGGACGCCGATGACCGGGGTCGGGTTGATCGGCGTGGTGCCGGTCTGGTTGTAGAAGCTGACGTTGCCGCCGGTCACCGGGATGCCGAGGTACTGGCAGGCGTCGGCGAGGCCCTCGACGGCGCGGGCGAACTGCCACATGACGCCCGGGTCCTCGGGGGAGCCGAAGTTCAGGCAGTTCGTCACGGCGAGGGGGCGGGCGCCGGTGGCGGCCACGTTGCGGTACGCCTCGGACAGCGCGAGCTGCGCGCCCGAGTACGGGTCGAGCCGGGTGTAGCGGCCGTTGCCGTCCAGGGACAGCGCGATGCCGAGGCCCGACTCGTCGTCGATCCGGACGACGCCCGCGTTGTCCGGCATGGCGAGGACGGTGTTGCCCAGCACGTACCGGTCGTACTGCGAGGTCACCCACGTCTTGCTCGCCAGGTTCGGCGAGCCCGCGAGCCACAGCACGGTGCGGCGCAGCTCGTCGCCGTTGGACGGGCGGGTCAGCCGGCCCGGGGTGTCGGACTGCAGGGAGCCGAGGTCCTTCGGGGGCTCGAACGGCCGCTCGTAGACCGGGCCCTCGTCGGCGGCGGTGACCGGCGGGATGTCGACGATCGTCTCGCCGCGCCACGTCATGACGAGGCGGCGGGTGTCGGTGACCTGGCCGATGACGGTGGCGGGGATCTCCCAGCGGCGGCAGATCTCCATGAAGCGGTCGACCTTGTCGGGCGACACGACCGCCATCATGCGCTCCTGCGACTCGCTCATGAGGATCTCCTCAGGGCGCAGGGTCGCGTCGCGCAGCGGGACGGCGTCGAGGTCAACGTACATGCCGCCGGTGCCGGCGGCGGCCAACTCCGTCGTCGCGCAGGAGACGCCGGCGGCGCCGAGGTCCTGGATGCCGACCACGAGGTCCTCGCGGAACAGCTCCAGGCAGCACTCGATGAGCAGCTTCTCCATGAACGGGTCGCCGACCTGGACCGACGGCCGCTTGGCGTGCGACTCCTCGTCGAAGGTCGCGGACGCCAGGACGGACGCGCCGCCGATGCCGTCCGGGCCGGTGAGGGCGCCGAACAGGATCACCTTGTTGCCGGGGCCGGGGGCCACGGCGCGCTTGATGTCCTCGTGCTTCATCACGCCCACGCACAGGGCGTTGACCAGCGGGTTGCCCTCGTAGCAGGCGTCGAAGACGGTCTCGCCGCCGATGTTGGGCAGGCCGAGGGAGTTGCCGTAGCCGCCGACGCCGGCGACGACGCCGGGCAGCACCCGCTGGGTGTCGGGGGCGTCGGCCGGGCCGAAGCGCAGGGAGTCCATGACGGCGATCGGACGGGCACCCATCGACATGATGTCGCGGACGATGCCGCCGACGCCGGTCGCGGCGCCCTGGTACGGCTCGACGTAGGACGGGTGGTTGTGCGACTCGACCTTGAAGGTGACCGCCCAGCCCTGGCCGATGTCGACGACGCCGGCGTTCTCCCCCATGCCGACGAGCAGCTTGTCGGTCTTGGGGGCCTTGTCGCCGAACTGCCGCAGGTGGACCTTGGAGCTCTTGTAGGAGCAGTGCTCGCTCCACATCACCGAGTAGATCGCCAGCTCGGCGGAGGTGGGGCGGCGGCCGAGGATGTGCCGGACGCGCTGGTACTCCTCGTCGTTCATGCCCAGCTCGACGTACGGCTGCGGGCGGTCCGGCGAGGCGGCGGCGATGGCGACGGTGTCGGTGCCGGGGTCGGCCTTGACGGACGACTCGATCGCGAGCCGGGCGCCGCCGCCGATGGCGGGCTGCGGGCCCGTCCCGGACCCGACGGCGTGCTGGGGCCCGGTGCCGGGGCCGCCGACCGCGGGCTGCGGGCCCGTGTTCGGGCCGCCGATGGCGGGCTGCGGGCCGGTGTTCGAGCCCACGGCGGGCTGCGGGCCGGTGCCCGAACCGATCGCGGGCAGCGGACCGGTCGCGGGGCCGACGGGCGGCAGCGGGCCCGTGCCGGTGCCGACGGCCGGGAACGGGCCGGTCGTGGACGGGCCGACGGCCGGGAACGAGCCGGTGCCGGACGGGCCGACGGCCGGGAACCGGCCGGTGTTCGGCCCCACGGCGGGCTGCGGGCCCGTCCCGGAGCCGATCGCGGGCAGCGGGCCGGTGTTCGGGTTCACGGCGGGCAGCGGGCCCGTCGCGGGACCGGGGACGGCCTGCGGGCTCGCGCCGGGGCTCGCCCAGGGGCCGGACTGGCCCTGGGGGCCGACGGCGGGCTGCGGGCCCGTGCCGGAGCCGACGGCGGGCTGCGGGCCCGTGCCGGAGCCGATGGCGGGCTGCGGGCCGGTCCCGGGGCCGGCGACGCGCTGCGGCGCGGCGGGCGGGGGCGGCGGGAACGCGGCGTACTCGCTCAGGTCGGGAGTGGTGAGCGTGGGGTCGGCGTGCGGCGGGAGGGGGACGGCGACGCCCTCCTCGGCCAGCGCGCGCGCGAAGTCGTCCGAGGGGACGCCCGTGTCGGGCATGGTGCGTCCCGTCGCGGCCGGGTCGTCGTTCAGCACGGGCAGCGGCCCGGTGAACGGCCCCTGCGGCGCGGGCGGAGCCGGCGGTGCGGGCGGTCCCTGCGGCGTGGGCGATCCCTGCGGCGCGGGCGGGGCGGGCGGAGCCGGCGGTCCCTGCGGCGTGGGCGACGCGGCGGCCGAGTTGGTCCGGTCCTCCTCCAGAATGGCCTCGAAGGCCTGCGTCACCGACGGGTCGACGGGCTGCAGCTCGGGGTCGTCGGCGTCGGACTTCAGCTCGTCCAGCCAGTCCAGCGACGGCTCGTCGTGCGCGGCGTCGCGCGCCGCGCGGCCGGAAGCGTTGGGCCGTTGCTCGCTCATGCGTTGACCAGTCTCTTGACGATCGAGGTGAAGAAGCCGAGCCCGTCGGTGGACGGGCCGGTCAGCGACTCCGCGGCGTGCTCGGGATGCGGCATGAGCCCGACCACGTTGCCGGCCTCGTTGCAGATCCCGGCGATGTCGTCGAGGGAGCCGTTGGGGTTCAGGTCGAGGTAGCGGGCGACGATCCGGCCGGAGTCGGCCAGCTCGGCCAGGGTCTCGCGGTCGGCGGTGTAGCGGCCGTCCGCGTTCTTGACCGGGATCACCAGCTCCTGGCCCTCGGTGTACTCCGAGGTCCAGGCGGTGCCGGCGTTCTCGACGCGCAGCCGCTGGTCGCGGCAGACGAAGTGCAGCCCCGCGTTGGGCAGCAGGGCGCCCGGGAGCAGGTGCGACTCGCAGAGCACCTGGAAGCCGTTGCAGATGCCGAGGACCGGCAGGCCGGCCTTGGCGGCCGCGACCAGTTCGGTCATCAGCGGCGCGAACCGGGCGATCGCGCCGGCCCGCAGGTAGTCCCCGTAGGAGAACCCGCCGGGCAGCACGACCGCGTCGACCCCCTGCAGGTCGTGGTCGGCGTGCCAGAGGGCGACCGGCTCGGCGCCGGCCAGCCGCACGGCGCGCGCGGCGTCCTTGTCGTCCAGGGAACCAGGGAAGGTGATGACCCCCACCCGGGCAGCGTCCATCTGTTCTGTTCCTCCGAAATGAGGTGCGGCCGGGACGGTCGGGATCTCATCCGCCGATCACCGCTGCGCGCGTCGCACATTCCCCCCGCGCGCGTACCAATCTACCCGGCCGTGTGCATGAGCCGGCGGTCGAGGCCGCCCACCAGCGCCCCGTCCCGCCAGGTCAGGCGCTTCCGCAGGTGAACGATGGTGCCCCTGTCGGGCGTGCGGTCGATGTCCAGATCGTCCACCAGCGCCCGCATGATTTTAATCCCGCGCCCGGATTCGCTCAAAACCCCCCGGTCCGCCGGGACGGGCCGCGGCCCGTGGCCGCCGTCCTCGATCTCCAGCGAGCAGGTGCCGTCGTCGACGCGCCCGGCGACGCGGTAGTCCCCGGTGGCGCGGGCGTGCTGGACCGCGTTGGTGCACGCCTCGGAGGCGGCGACCAGGATGTCGGCGACGCAGTCCTCGGCGACGCCCAGCCCCCGCAGCGCGTCCCCCACCACCCGGCGTACCACCGGAATGCTCGGCGCCTCGCGCGGCAGCGCGAGCGCGAACTCCATATCCACCCCGGACACCTCGTGTCATGCCCCGGGCGTCCCGGCAGGGCCCCCGGTCCCGGAGCGTGCTCGACGACTCGACGCAGCTAGAACTTCCCCGACGGAATCTTTCGTAACCGCTATACTGTCGGGTCTTTCGCTTCGCCCTGGAGGCCCTCGGTCGGGGCCGGCTGCTCGTCGACCGGCGGCGCCTCCGCCGCCGAGCCCTCGGACAGGCCCTCCGGAGCCTCGGGTTCGAGCCCTTCGGGCTGCAGGACCCGCACCTCGAAGTTCTCGATCACCGGGTTGGCGAGCAGGGTCTCGGCGATCCGGCGGACCCGCTCCAGCGCGGCCTCGTCGGCCGGTCCCTCCAGCTCGACCTCGAACCGCTTGCCCTGCCGGACGGCCACGACGCCGTCGAACCCCATCTGCGGCAGCTTCCGGGCTATCGCCTGGCCCTGCGGGTCGAGGATCTCCGGCTTGAGCATGACGTCGACGACGACACGCGCCACGGTCGCCCCCTCACTGATCTGCGCTTTTGCTTACGGACCTGAAGCGTACGGCACCATTGGCACTCGCGACCCACGCATCCCCCTTGTCCGCACCCCGCCCGCATCACCGGAGCCGTCCGATGAACATCGAGGACCTCACCCCGTCGGAGCGCCGCCTGTGGGAGGCGTTCCCGAGCGGCGAACCCGTGGACCTGTCGACCGGCGACCCGGCGCACGACGATCCCGGGTACGCGACGCACTGGGGACATGACCGGATGGTCCGGGCCGAGGTGCTGGTCGCGCTGCTGGTCGGCGCGGTGGAGCCCGAGCCGGGACGGGTCGCGGCCGTCCGGCTGAGCGGCGCCCGGATCACCGGCTCGCTGAACCTCGGGCACGCCGAGGTGCGCGTGCCGCTGGCGCTGACCGGCTGCTCGTTCGACGAGGCGCCGCACCTGTACTGGGCGAGCATGAACAGCGTCCACCTGATGGGGTGCCGGCTGCCGGGGCTGGTCGCGTCCGGCACCCGGGTGGACGGCCACCTGTGGCTGGAGGGCAGCCGGATCTCCGGCGGGCTCTGGCTGGACGGGGCGAACATCACCGGCATCCTGAACATGTCGGGCGTCCAGCTGTCCAACCCGGGCGGGGACGCGCTGCTCGCCGACCGGCTGACGGTGGAGGCGAACGTCTACTGCGACCAGGGGTTCGCGGCGAACGGCGAGGTCCGGCTGCCCGGCGCGCGGGTCGGCGGCCAGCTGATCTTCCGGAAGGCGCGGCTGCACAACCCGTCCGGCGCCGCGCTGTACGCGAGCCGGCTGGACGTGGCGGCGAACGTGTTCTGCGACGGCGGGTTCGTCGCGGAGGGCGAGGTCCGGCTGCGCGGCGCCCGCGTCGGCGGCTACCTGTCGTTCGTCGGCGCGCACCTGTCGGCGCCCGAGCGGACCGCGCTGAACGCCGACGACCTCACCGTCGAGACCGACGTGTACTGCTCGGACGGGTTCACCGCGCACGGCTCGGTCAGCTTCTCCGGGGCGCACGTCACCGGGCAGCTCAGCCTGCGCGGCGCGCACCTGCGGCACGAGCAGGGGACGGCGCTGAGCCTGCAGCGCGTCCAGGCGGAGGAGCTGCTGCTGCGCCCGGCGGACAAGATCGCCGGGATCACCGACCTGTCGTACGCGCGGATCAACCTGCTGCGGGACGATGCGGCGACCTGGCCGGACCGGCTCCAACTCGACGGCCTGCAGTACGAGACGCTCGAACCGCCGATGACCGCGCGCGAGCGGCTGGCGTGGCTGCGCCGCGACACCGACGGCTACGCTCCGCAGCCGTACGAGCGGCTCGCCGCGACCTACCGGTCCCTGGGCCTGGACGCCGACGGGCGCTCGGTCCTGCTCGCCAAGGCCCGCGACCGGCGCCGCACGCAGGGCATCCCGCTGAAGGTCGTCGGCTTCCTGCAGGACGTCCTGGTCGGCTACGGGTACCGGCCGTTCCGGGCGGCGAGCTGGCTGGTGGGGCTGCTGGCGTTCGGGACGATCGTCTTCTCCATCCACCGGCCGGACGTCCTGGACACCGGCCACAAGCCGCACTTCAACGCGTTCTTCTACACGCTCGACCTGCTGCTGCCCATCGGCAGCCTCGGCCAGGAGGTCGAGTTCGCGCCGAGCGGGATCTACCAGTGGGTCGCCAACCTCATCGTGGCGGCCGGGCTGGTCCTCGGCCTGACGGTCGCGGCGGGCGCGACCCGCGCCCTGTCCCGGGAGTGACGCGCGCAACCGGGGTAGGAGATGGAGGGCGGCACTTGCATCTCCGGGTGTGATGTCTGCCACGATGTCTTTGGTGGGTTTTGTCCCTTACCGGGGACGGGGCCGCTGACATCGGCCGGCTGTGCGGCGATCCCGCGTACCGGCCCCGAACGAGGAGTGCCATCAATGACGATCGACTCCGTGCGCGGCGCGCCAGGCGCCTCCGAGCTCGCCGAACCCGAGCTCATCAGGCTGCTGACCCCCGAGGGGGAGCGCGTCGAGCATCCCGACTACCCGCTGGACCTGAGCCCCGGCGAGGTCCGCGGGCTCTACCGCGACCTGGTGATCGTCCGCCGGATCGACCGGGAGGCCGTGGCGCTGACCCGGCAGGGCGAGCTCGGCCTCTGGGCGTCGCTGCTCGGCCAGGAGGCCGCGCAGATCGGCTCGGGACGCGCGCTCTCCGAGCACGACATGGTCTTCCCCACCTACCGCGAGCACGGCGTCGCGTGGTGCCGGGACGTCCCGCCGCTGAACCTCCTCGGCCTGTTCCGCGGCGTCAACCACGGCGGCTGGGACCCCGCCGAGCACGGCTTCCACCTGTACACCGTCGTGATCGGCAGCCAGACGCTGCACGCGACGGGCTACGCGATGGGCGTGCAGCGCGACGGGGTGCTGGGCACGCCGTCCGCCGGCGCCACGATCGCCTACTTCGGCGACGGCGCGACGTCGCAGGGCGACGTGAACGAGGCGTTCGTGTTCGCCTCGGTGTTCAACGCGCCGATCGTTTTCTTCTGCCAGAACAACCAGTGGGCCATCTCCGAGCCGCTGGAGAAGCAGACGCGCATCCCGCTGTACAAGCGCGCGCAGGGCTACGGGTTCCCCGGGCTGCGGGTGGACGGCAACGACGTGTTCGCGTGCCTGGCCGTCACCAGGAAGGCGCTGGAGAACGCGCGGACCGGCCAGGGCCCCACGCTGATCGAGGCGTACACGTACCGGATGGGCGCCCACACCACCACCGACGACCCCACGCGCTACCGGCTGAAGGCCGAAGAGGAGGCGTGGAAGCTCAAGGACCCGATCGAGCGGGTCAAGGCGTACCTGGTCCGCAACGAGCTCGCCGACACCGCGTTCCTGGACGACGTCGAGGCCGAGGCCAAGCAGGTCGCCAAGGAGCTGCGGGAGGGCTGCCTGGCGCTGCCCGACCCGGCGCCGCTGTCGATGTTCGAGCACGTCTACGCCGAAGACCATCCGCTGATGACCGAGGAGCAGGAGCAGTTCGCCGCCTACCTGGCGTCCTTCGAGGAAGAGGTGCCGTCGTGACCGCGGAGACCCTGACGCTCGGCAAGGCGCTGAACGCCGGCCTGCGCAAGGCCATGGAGGACGACCCGAAGGTCCTGGTCATGGGCGAGGACGTCGGGAAGCTCGGCGGCGTGTTCCGGATCACCGACGGGCTGCAGAAGGACTTCGGCGAGGAGCGGGTGATCGACACCCCGCTGGCCGAGTCCGGCATCGTCGGCACCGCGATCGGGCTCGCGCTGCGCGGGTACCGCCCGGTCTGCGAGATCCAGTTCGACGGGTTCGTGTTCCCCGCGGCCGACCAGATCATCACCCAGCTCGCCAAGATGGGCATGCGGTCGCTGGGCGCGCTGTCGCTGCCGGTCGTCGTCCGCATCCCGTGCGGCGGCGGCATCGGCGCCGTCGAGCACCACTCGGAGTCGCCGGAGGCGTACTTCACCCACACCGCGGGGCTGCGCGTCGTCGCCTGCTCCAACCCGGCGGACGCGTTCACGATGATCCAGCAGTCGATCGCGTCGCCCGACCCGGTGATCTTCTTCGAGCCGAAGCGCCGGTACTGGGACAAGGCCGAGGTCGACGTCGACGCCGCCCCCGGCGCGTGGGCGCCGCTGCACGGCGCGAAGGTCGTCCGGCCCGGCGAGCACGTGACGCTGCTGGCCTACGGGCCGCAGGTGAAGACCTGCCTGGAGGCCGCCGCGGCGGCCGCCGAGGAGGGGCGGTCGCTGGAGGTCATCGACCTGCGCTCGCTCAACCCCCTCGACATCGACGCGATCACCGGCTCGGTGAACCGCACCGGACGCTGCGTCGTCGTCCACGAGGCCCCGGTGTTCAGCGGGTTCGGCGCCGAGCTGGCCGCCCGGATCACCGAGAAGTGCTTCTACCGGCTGGAGTCGCCGGTGCTGCGCGTCGGCGGGCTCTCCACCCCGTACCCGCCGTCCCGCCTCGAGGACCACTACCTGCCCGACCTCGACCGCATCCTCGACGCGGTCGACCGGACCTTCGCGTGGTGACGCCGGTGAGCCCGAAACTGTTCAAGCTGCCCGACGTCGGCGAGGGACTGACCGAGGCGGAGATCGTCAAGTGGCACGTCCAGCCCGGCGACACCGTCGAGGTCAACCAGACGATCGTGGAGATCGAGACGGCCAAGGCGATCGTGGAGCTGCCCTGCCCGTTCGAGGGCGTGGTCGCCGAGCTGCTGGTCACCGAGGGCCAGACCGTGGACGTCGGGGTGCCGATCATCGCGGTGAGCACCGAGGCCGAGGGCGGCGTCGCGACCCCGGTCTCCGAGCCCCCGGCGCAGGCCGCGGCGATGCGCGAGGAGGGCGTCCCGTCCGCCGACGAACCCGGGATGACCTCGCCTGAGCAGCCGAAACGCCAGCCCGTCCTGGTCGGCTACGGGGTCAAGGAGGGGACGACCAAGCGCCGTCCCCGCAAGGCGGCCAACGGCGCGCCGCCGGTGCCCGCCCCGTCCCCCGCGCCGTCCTCCGCGCCGCCGCAGGCAGCGGCCCCGGCACCCGCACCGCCGGCGCCACCGACACCGCCCGCCGTCCGGCCGCCTGCGGCGCCCGTTCGTCCACAGCCTGTGGAAAACGGGTTGCCGCTGGCCAAGCCGCCCGTCCGGAAGATGGCCAAGGACCTCGGCGTCGACCTGACGACGATCACCGGCTCGGGCCCGAACGGCTCGATCACCCGCGACGACGTCCTCGCCGCCCAGGCCGGTCCGCCCCCGGCGCAGGCCGCGCAGGCGCCGCGCGCCGCCGCCGAACGCGAGGAGCGGATCGCGGTCAAGGGCGTCCGCAAGGCGACCGCCGCCGCGATGTCGGGATCGGCGTTCACCGCGCCGCACGTCACCGAGTTCCTCCAGATCGACGTGACCCGCACGATGGAGGCGGTGGCCCGGCTCCGGGAACTCCCCGACTTCGCCGGGACCAAGGTCTCCCCGCTCCTGCTCGTCGCGCGCGCGCTGCTCACGGCCGTGGCACGCCACCCGATGGTGAACTCCACCTGGGCGGACGGCCCGTCCGGCGCGGAGATCGTCGTCAAGCGCTACGTCAACCTCGGCATCGCCGCCGCCACCGAGCGCGGGCTGATCGTCCCGAAGATCAAGGACGCGCAGGACATGTCCCTGCCCGACCTGGCGCGCGCGCTGACCGAGCTGACGGAGAAGGCCCGCGCGGGCAAGGCGTCCCCCGCCGACCTGTCCGACGGCACCATCACCATCACCAACGTCGGCGTGTTCGGCGTGGACACCGGGACCCCGATCCTCACCCCCGGTGAGGCCGCGATCCTGGCCTTCGGCCAGATCCGCGACATGCCGTGGGTGCACGAGGGCGAGCTGGCGATCCGCAAGGTCACCACGCTCGCGCTGTCGTTCGACCACCGCATCGTCGACGGCGAACTCGGCTCCCGCGTCCTCCGCGACGTCGGCGACATGCTCGAAGACCCCCTGCGCATGCTCGCCTGGGGCTGAGGGATCCCGTCGATTGGGGGGGCGCGGCCGCGGGGGCCGCTAGGGTTTGGGGGGGGGGTGGGTGGATGAGGGCGTTGTATGCGGGGCCCGGGGTGTTGGGCCCCCCGCGAGGTA